>CAMWSA010000064.1 GCA_947176785.1 uncultured Lachnospiraceae bacterium | reverse complement strand
GTGAAATACTGGGCGGATGAGTACCATATAGACGGGTTCCGCTTTGACCTGGTGGGCCTGTTGGACACACAGACGGTAAACCAGATCGTAGAGGAGGTTCACAGGGATCATCCCAATGTGATCTTTTACGGGGAAGGCTGGACCATGGACACGGCGGTGACCAAGGAGGGGATCACTATGGCTACACAGGTGAATTCCACAGAGACGCCGGGATTTGCGTACTTTAGCGACACCATCCGGGACGCCCTGAAGGGAAGCGTGTTTGACACTTCCCTGGGATATGTCTCCGGGGCGGAGGGCCTGGAGGAGACCATCCGGCAGTGCTTTATGGGATTGACCGACTGGTGTACCACTCCGGCCCAGACCGTCAACTATGCCTCCTGCCATGACAATCTGACCATGATGGACCGGCTCACCAGGTCCGCTTTAAGCTCTTCCAGAGCGGATAAAATCCGGATGAACAACCTGGCGGCAGCCATCTACCTGACTTCCGAGGGAATTCCCTTCATGCAGGCCGGGGAAGAAATGCTCCGCACCAAGATGAAGGCCGACGGCACCTTCGACGAAAACAGCTACGCGTCGCCGGACTCTGTCAACAGCCTGAAATGGGATACGCTGGACCAGGAAGAGTACAAAACTGTTTTTGAATATTACAAGGGACTTATTGCCTTCCGGAAGGCTCATGGAGCCCTGCGGCTGACCAACGCCCAGGATGTGGAGCAGAACGTGATACCGGTGGAGGGACTGCCGGCAAACGTGGTGGCCTTTCAAGTCAGCGGCGGCGTGAACGGGGAAGTCTCCGAGGGCTTGTTCCTGATCTTTAATCCCAACAATCGGGCGGAGGAAATCACCCTGCCCGACGGCGTGTGGGATGTATATGTGAACGGTGAGAAGGCAGGGACGGAGGTGCTGTCCACGATTGTAAACGGGAAAGCATCCGTGGACCCGATCTCGGCGCTGGTACTGGTAAAAGGAACCGGCACCATGGTGCGGGACGAGGAAACCCCGGCTGAAAGCGGGAGTGCGCCGGCAGACACAGAGGGCGCAGTATCCTCCGGGGAAAAGGGCTCCGGCAACGGCGGCCTGATTGCGGCAGTATGTGTTGTGGCAGCCCTTGCAGTGGCAGGGATTGGGTTTGCCGTACTGCAGGCGAAAAAGAAGAACGGGAAAAAGTAATCTTTAGACAGGTTAATACCCCCTCTCTGAGCAGATAGGTGAATCACCGATTCTGATCGGAAAGGGGGTTTTATTCCTGTCCCGACCCGCTCTCGCTTGGTAAAACACGTAGCGAATGCGGGAGGGGCAAAAAAACAAAAGTTTAGAGGGAGGTATGGATTTTTATGGAAAGAAGAGTTAAAATACATATAAGTGTATGCCTGTAACCTAAAGAGTGAATGCAGGAAATTTCGGGGCGTGCGCAGTGAAGGAGATGTGGAGATGATGGATGTACAGGCAATACTATGCAAAGTAGATCACACCCAGCTGAAGGCGTTCTGCACCTGGGAAGATATTCAGAAGCTGTGTCGGGAGGCGGTGGAGTACCACACAGCCAGCGTGTGTATCCCCCCCTGTTATGTGCAGCGGGTACAGGAGACCTATGGCGGACAGGTGAAGATCTGCACGGTGATCGGGTTCCCCCTGGGTTACCAGGTGACGGCGGCCAAGATCTGTGAGGCCAGGGAGGCCATTGCCCAGGGCTGTGACGAGGTGGACATGGTGATCAATATCACCGATGTGAAGAACGGGCGCTATGACCTGGTGGAGGAGGAGATCCGGCAGGTGAAGGCGGTTTGCGGGGAACATATTCTGAAGGTGATTGTGGAGACCTGCTATCTGACCCGGGAGGAGAAGATCGCCATATGCAGGGCCGTCACTGCGGCGGGGGCGGATTATATCAAGACCTCCACAGGCTTCGGAACCGGCGGCGCCACCAGGGAGGATGTGCTGCTTTTCCGTGAACATATCGGCCCCGGCGTGAAGATCAAGGCGGCGGGGGGCGTATCTACCCTGGAGGATCTGGCGGATTTCCTTTCGCTGGGCTGCGAACGGGTGGGAACTTCCCGCGCTGTGGGGCTGGTGCGGTAAACCCGGCCATAATCCAGGCAGAGGGCGGCCGGATGGCCATTTGTACCATGGGGGCCGGGATTTTCATGGAGCGGGTCCGGACGGGAATGGTAAACCGTCTGAAGCGCCCCTTTTGAATAAAACCAGGAGGTATATATATGGAAAACATTGTAATCAAAGAGAGACTGGAGGCTCTTCGGCAGAAGCTGCGGCAGGAGGGCATCGACTACTATCTGATCCCCACCGCGGATTTCCACAACTCGGAGTATGTGAACGCCTACTTTACCGTTCGGGAGCATTACTGCGGCTTCACCGGCTCCAACGGCAGTCTGGTGGTGTGGCAGGACGGTGCTGCCCTGTGGACCGACGGCCGGTATTTTATCCAGGCGGAGCGTGAACTGGAGGGAACCACGGTGGAACTGATGCGGATGCAGCAGGAGGGTGTGCCCACCATCGAGGATTTTTTGAAGAAGGAAATGCGGCAGGGACAGACCCTGGGCTTTGACGGCAGGGTGGTGTCCGCCAGCGAGGGAATGCGCTATGAGAAAGCGCTGAAGGACAAGGAGATCCGCTTTGCCTATGACAAGGATGTGGCGGGCGGCCTCTGGGAGGACAGACCCCCTCTGCCCGCAGGGCCGGTGACGGTGCTGCCCGAGGCGTTGGCCGGGCGCAGCACGGCTCAGAAGCTGACCGATGTGCGGGAGAAGCTGGCAAAGGAGAAGGCCGGAAGCTTCCTGCTGAGCAAGCTGGACGACCTGATGTGGCTGTTTAATATCCGGGGCTGTGACGTGGAGTGCAACCCTGTGGCCCTGTCCTATGCTTATGTCACAGAGCGGGAGGCCCACCTGTTCATTCAGGAGAAGGCGCTCAGTGAGGAGGTCAAAGCAGATCTGGCCCATAAGCAGACCATCCTGCATCCCTATGAGTCGGTGGTGGACTTTTTGAAGGCGCTGCCGGAGGGGGGGACAGTGCTGGTGGACTGCAGGCAGGTCAGCTATGCCCTGTACAAGGCCGTGGGAGAGAAGCAGAAGCTGGTGGAGGCGGCCAACCCCACGGAACTGCTGAAGGCCGTCAAGAATCCCGTGGAGCTGGCCAATATGGAGAAGATTTTCCTGAAGGACAGCGTGGCCCTGACCAAGTTTATCTACTGGGTCAAGACCAATATCGGCAAGACGGAGATCACGGAGATTACCGCTGCGGACCATCTGGAGCAGCTGCGCCGGGCGATCCCGGAGTTTCTGGACCTGTCTTTCCCCACCATATCCGCCTATGGCCCCAATGCGGCCATGATGCACTACGGGCCAACCCCGGAGAACCATGCCGTTTGCAGGCCGGAGGGGATGCTGCTGGTGGACAGCGGCGGACAGTACCTGGGCGGCACTACGGACGTGACCCGCACCATCGTGCTGGGGCCTGTCACCGAGGAGCAGAAGCTGCACTACACGCTGGTGGCCGGGGCCATGCTGCAGCTGACCGCCGCCAGGTGGCTCTATGGCTGCACAGGCCGGAACCTGGACATCCTGGCCAGGCAGCGCCTGTGGAATATCGGGCTGGACTACCAGTGCGGCACAGGCCATGGGGTGGGCTATATCCTGAACGTACATGAGGGCCCCCAGAACCTGCGCTGGAAATTTGTGGGCGGTCTGGCGGAAGTACCCTTCGAGGAGGGCATGGACATCACCAACGAGCCCGGGGTCTATATCCAGGACAGCCACGGCATCCGCATTGAGAATGTGATGGTGGCAAAAAACGATGTGAAGAACGAGTACGGACAGTTCATGCACTTTGAGACCCTGACATGGGTACCCATCGACATGGATGCCATCGACGAGAGTTATCTGACCGAGGAGCAGCGCGTGCTTCTGTACGACTACCAGAGGCAGGTGTATGACAGGGTATCCCCCTACCTGACGGAAGAAGAGGCCCGGTGGCTGCGCCGGGAGACAAGGGCGGACGGAACCATTCCCCTGAAGCATCAGAAAATATAAAAACGCTATTAAATTTTTTCGGCTTTATTGACTTTTAACCAAAGGTTTGAGATAATATAGAGGACTATTGAGGTTGTACCGGATATCCGGTAAAAATACACTATAAGGAGGACATCATATATGTCAACAAAAGCTTATTATCCGATTAATGAAATCGGCGCTGGCAAGCCCGGTTTCAGCAAGACCCGCTCCATTATTGAAGCAGCGTTCTACGGCAACAATGTGGTGAAGGTCAATACCGTGAGAGAGGCATATGAACTGGCGAAGAATTCACCCGGCACCATTGTTACCGATATGCCTGTGTACAGAGCCGAGGAGCAGGGCCTGGAGAAGGATACTAAGGTATTGCTGTTTAACGACGGCGCAGTTACCGGCCGTTATGCGGGGGCACGCCGGATCAAGGGCGAGCCGGGAGTGGATGCCACCAAGCTGGATAAGGTGGTGATGGATGCGGTTTACAGGACCCGCTGGATGAACCTGTACCATGCGGAGTGCTTTATCGGCCTGGATCCCGAGTTTATGGTAAAGGCCCATCTGCTGATTCCCGAAGGTGAAGAGAACATCCTGTACAACTGGATGCTGAATTTCCAGTACATGTCCGATAAGTATGTGAAGATGTACAAGGAATCCAAGCCTGTAGGAGAGGGCAAGGAGCCGGATATCTATATTTTCTCCAACCCCCAGTGGACCCCCGAGGAGGCTCCCGATGTGGACTACAGCTGTCTGAGCGACCCTCTGACCCTGTGCTATTTTGACACCGATCAGAACTGTGCCGCCATCCTGGGCATGAAGTATTTCGGCGAACATAAGAAGGGCACGCTGACCATGGCCTGGGCGCTGGCTAACAGGAACGGCTACGCATCCTGCCACGGCGGACAGAAGGAGTACAGCCTGGAGGGCGGCAAGAAGTTTGTTGCCTCCGTTTATGGCCTGTCAGGCTCCGGCAAGTCCACCCTGACCCATGCAAAACATAACGGCAAGTATGACGCTTTCGGCGGTATCAAGGTGCTGCATGACGACGCTTTCATCATCAATACCGACACCTGTGCTTCCGTGGCGCTGGAGCCCACCTATTTTGACAAGACTGCGGATTATCCCACCGGTTGTCCCGACAACAAGTTCCTGCTCACCGCCCAGAACTGCTCCGCAACCCTGGACGAGGACGGACATATCCAGCTGGTAACCGAGGACATCAGGAACGGCAACGGCCGTGCCATTAAGTCCAAGCTGTGGAGCCCCAACCGTGTGGATAAGATCGACGCTCCTGTGAACGCGATCTTCTGGATTATGAAAGATCCCACCATCCCTCCTGTAGTGAAGCTGAAGGGCGCAGCCCTGGCATCCGTGATGGGCGCTACCCTGGCCACCAAGACCTCCACTGCGGAGCGTGTGGCAGCAGGTACGGATATGAACGCGCTGCGTATCGTTCCCTATGCTAACCCCTTCAGAACCTATCCTCTGGTAAATGACTATGAGAAGTTCAAGAAGCTGGTGGAAGAGAAGAATGTGGACTGCTACATCGTAAATACCGGCGACTTTATGGGAACCAAATGTAAGCCTGCGGATACCCTGGGTATTCTGGAGACCATCGTGGAGGGCAAGGCGCAGTTCGAGCAGTGGGGGCCCTTCGAGGATATCGAGATCATGTACGACTGGTCCGGCAAGACCTCCGAGGCATTCAGGCCCGACCTGTCCGATAAGACTTACACCGAGGCTCTGAAGAACGCCATGCAGAACCGTGTGGACGCAGTGGAAGGCTTCGCCACCAAGAAGGAAGGCTACGACAAGCTGCCTGACGAGGCGCTGGCTGCACTGAAGAAGATCGTTGACGAGGCGGCTTCTCTGTAAAACAGGATCTATACAAAGCAGAACAATAAAAGAGGAGCCAGCCCCCCGGGGCTGGCTCCTCTGAATGTGTGCCGAGCGTGGCAGGTCTCCATACAATTCGGCAATTCTTCCGGCAAAAATGGGGCGGTCGGCCCTGTTTGTCAAAATTTTGCGTTATGGCAAAAATTTCTGTTGCCAAAAGGCGCTGCATTGGATATAATAAGGTTACCTGGAATGTTCGATAACTCTTGTTGTTTTTGAACCTACGTTTACTTTAAAAGGGATTCCTATATCGCCAAGTGGCTGTCAAGCCTCCACTCATATGAGGATTGCAGGGGAAGGCAAAAGCTTGGTTGCGGTTGCCCACCTAGCGCTGCTAGGAGTCAAAAGGCAAGAGCCGGCATTTCGGGGTACTACGAAGGAAAAGGGCAGTCCTTAGGGCTGCTCTTTATATATGTAAAAAAAGACTTGTAGTATGGGGGAAGCTGGTCAGTGAAGGGATTGCCGGATATCTGGAAGGAGTTGAACCGTTCAGAGCGGATGCAGCTGAAGGCATTTATATGTCTGCTGGGGATTTTTCTGCTGCTTCTGCTGCTTGTGGCGGGCCTTTTGTACGCAGGAGATGGGGCGGAGGAGGAAGAGCCGAAGCCGCCGGACAGCGAGGAGGAAGAGCCGCACATACCGGTGGTGGAGCGGCTGCGCAATGTGTGGATCATGGAGGCCGGCGGGGAAGGGCTTCTGTGTTACATAGAGGGGGAAGAGCGGTTATTGCAGGTGGCGTCTTTGACGGGCGATGACGAAACAGAAGAGGCAGTGCCGTCTCAGGCACCTGACGCCGGGCTTGCAGGGCTTCGGGAACAGGTGGCGGACCTGGAACTGACGGACGGCCTGGTTACAGAGGTCAGCGTCAAGCCTCAAAAAGTCAGCGGCAAAGTGCTGGCGGCGGACCAGGACGGCGTATGGCTGGAGGGCCGGGGCAGATTGGATTTCACCGAGGACGTACAGGGATACCGGCTGTATCGGGAATTGACGCCGGCCACCTACCGGGATCTGTGCATAGGTTATGATTTTGCGGATTTCTGCCTGGAGGAGGGGCGGATCTGCGCCATACTGCTGGCCCGGGAGGAGGCCATGGAGACCATCCGGGTGCTTTTAAAAAACAGCGATTACCAGGGGATTTACCATGAACGGGTGGAACTGACCTGCGATACGGACTATATCGTGCAGATGCTGGCAAATGACGGTTCCCGGGAGATTGCCATCAGCCGCTCTGCCGGGGAGAATCTGGAAATTTTATTTCCCGACACCGATTGGGGCGATATCACCGGACTTGCCGGCGACGCGGGGGCAGAGGAGGGCATGGAGCTGACAGCCCCGCAGGGGGCCAGGCTGGTGGTGACGCCCACGGCCAGGACCGGCAAGATCATTTTGCAGAGCATTCACCGCAGCCAGGGCATACCGGCTTACCGGGGCAGTTTGGAACTGCTGTGGACAGAGGAGGGGATCGTGCTGGTCAATGAACTGCCTCTGGAGGAATACCTGTACAGTGTGGTGCCCAGTGAGATGCCGCCCTCCTATCCCCGGGAGGCGCTGATGGCCCAGGCCATCTGTGCCCGGACCTATGCATACACCCATATGCAGCGCGCGGGGTACGAGGCATTGGGGGCACATGTGGACGACAGTTCTTCTTACCAGGTGTACAATAATATCCTGGAGCAGGAAGCCGCCACCGCCGCAGTAAAGGCCACTTACGGGCAGCTGCTTTTGCGGGAGGACGGTGTAACTCTGGCGGAGACTTATTATTATTCCACCTCCTGGGGCTATGGCAGTGACGCCCATGTGTGGAAGACCAGCAGTGCGGACAGCTATGACTATATCGTCCCCAGGCATCTGAGCCGGGAGGCGATGGGCCGGGTACTGGCGGGAGAGGTGGAAGCCTCCGCGGGCATGGCAGGGGCGGAGGATCTGACCCGGGAGGAGGTTTTTGCGGCGGCTATCCGCAGTACCGACCCGGGGGACTTCGAGGCCGGAGAGGGGTGGTATCGCTGGACTTATACGGTAAAGAAGCTGGACCCGGGCAAGGTTTTGCAGCAGCTGCAGAACCGCTATGAGGTAAACGACAAGCTGGTACTCACCCGGAACGGGGAAGACTATATCAGCAGCCCCGTCGAAGCATTCCGGGAGATCCGCAATCTGGCCATCCTTACCCGAGGAGCCGGAGGTGTGGCGGACGAACTGCTGATAGAGACGGACAGAGATACATATAAAGTGATTTCCGAGCATAACATCCGATATGTACTGTGTGACGGCGAGACCAGCGTGCGGCGTCAGGACGGCAGTCAGGTAGCCATGGGTACCCTGCTGCCCAGCGCATTTTTTACGATAGAGATTGCCAGGGAGGGAGAAGCTGTGGTAGGATATAATCTGACCGGAGGCGGCTTCGGCCACGGCGTGGGTATGAGCCAGAACGGTGCCCGCTCCATGGCGGCGGAAGGGTATGGAGCCGGGGATATCCTGCGGTTTTTCTATGAGGGCTGTAGCGTGAAGGAGATCTATGATGTTACGGAAGCTGATTAAGATTGGTATACATTTTAACAATAAGATGAGCGAAAAAAATATCAGCGCCTATGCCGCCAGCACAGCGTTCTTTATTTTCCTGTCCCTGGTGCCCATGTTGATGGTGATCTGTACCATGATTCCCTACACGCCGCTGACGGAGGAAAACCTGACCCGGGCGATCACAGAGGTGACGCCGGATCAGATTGATCCCATGGTTACGCAGCTGATTCGGGATGTGTACCAGAGGGCATCCACCATCCTGCCTCTGGCGGCGCTGGTCATGATCTGGACCGCCGCCAAGGGTTTGATGGCCCTGATGAGCGGACTGAACGCCGTCAATGATGTGCAGGAACGCCGGAATTATTTTGTGGTGCGATTTATTGCGGCGTTCTACACGGTGGTGATGCTGATAGCCACAGTGATCTCCCTGGTGATTATGGTGCTGGGCAGTAAGCTGGTGGATGTGGTACTGGCGAGAATCCCCCAGCTGAAGCTGCTGTTTTCCCTGATTGTGAATCTGCGCTTTATCTTTTCCTGGGTGGTGCTGACATTGCTGTTTGCGGCAGTGTATGCCTATGTGCCCAGCAAAAAACTGCGCTTCAGGGAACAGATTCCGGGAGCCAGCTTTACGGCGGTGGTGTGGAGTATTTTTTCCTGGGGATTTTCTGTTTATCTGAATTACAGCAACTCCTTCAGCATTTACGGCAGCCTGTCCCTGATCATTATCGCCATGATCTGGATGTATTTCTGCATGTATATCATTTTGATAGGGGCTTACCTGAACTGCTTCTTCAATCCCGTGAACAAGGTGCTGCTGGACCGCAGGGGACGTCAGCTGGAGAGCCTGGAGGAGTAAAGTGTAAGAGATGTTTTGACTTTGGTATATCCGTGACAGGAGGTTTTAGATGCTGACAGAGAAGGACATGGGTAACATGTACCCCGAGCACAGGGATGTGATGGACAATTTTATAGCGATGGTAAGAAGGAGCCTGAAGGCAAGCTTATGTATGGCTATGCGTGAGGCAAAGTACATGTGGCCGGAGGATGTCAAGGATGGACAGCAGCAGTACAGGGAGCCGGATCTCTCCATTTTATGCGGTAACAGATCTCGAAAAAAGCTGGCATATACGGATGTTCCCCGCTTTGTGGCGGAGGTGTTGTCACAGTCCACAGAGGAGATGGACAGAGGGGAAAAGTTCCGCCTTTATGAACTGATAGGGGTTCAGGAGTATTGGCTTGTGGACTGGCGGCAGCGCAGGGTGGAGATCTTCATGCTGGACGATACCGGACAGAAATATGAACTCTATGGCATTATATCTGAAAAGAATAAGGAGGAGCTTCATATAATTTCATTTCCTCATATCCAGATGGATTTTGATGATCTCTTTGATTTTGAACGATGAATGAGCCTGAATGAGGCAGACAAAAAACAGCTTGACATTTTAAGGGAAAGCCACTAAAATAATCACAGTAAGTGATTGAAAGGCGATGAAGGTGCATAGTAGGGCGTCATTTTCGCACAGAGAGGGGGAGCCACCGGCTGAAAGCTTCCCTGCGTTCAGATGGCTGCGTGAATTTCCCACCGGAGCTGCCGGGGTGAAGCCTGCCGTAGTGCGGCAGTCAGTAGCTTTGGCCGTAAGCGTGCGTTAGACGCATCGGAGAGTCCCGTCCGTGCCGGATGGGGAATATGGGTGGTACCGCGGAGAGCAGATTTCGTCCCATGTGCAGGAGACTGTGCATGGGCCTTTTTATATGCACAGGCTATGCGAAACTCAAAAACAGCGTGTTTCCGGAGAGGACACTGTTCCATGTCGGGACGCCGCAAAGCAGCCCGATCAGGAACACCGCCTTGTGTGCCCGGAGGGGATATGCGGAACTATAATCAGGAGGACATGAAAATGAGTGACAGGTTAGCAAGCATCAGGCAGGAGATCCTGGACGGCATGAAAGAGCGTGCGAACTCCAGGGCGGAGGCATTTGAACTGCGCAAGCAGTTTCTGGATTCCAAGACCGGCAAGATCGGCCAGTTGATGAAGGAGATGAAGAGCATTGCGCCGGAGGAGCGTGCCGGCTTCGGCAAGAGCGTCAATGAGTTGAAGGAGTGGGCCCAGCAGCGGTTCATGGAGTTGGACGAGAAGATGAAAGAGAGGGAACTGCAGCGGCGCTATGAGTCCGAACGCATTGATGTGACCATGCCTGCCCAGGGCGCGAAAACGGGCAATCTGCACCCCGTTACCCAGATCCGCAACCAGCTTATGGATATCTTTGTGGGCATGGGGTTTGAGGTGGCTCAGACCCGGGAGATCGAGAAGGACTATTACAATTTTGAGGCGCTGAACATCCCCAAGGACCATCCGGCCAGGGATATGCAGGATACTTTCTATCTGTCCCCGGAGCTTCTGCTGGCCACTCAGACCAGCGCGGCCCAGATCCATACCATGGAGAAGAAAAAACCGCCCATCAAGATCGTAGCCGCACCTGGCAAGGTGTTCCGTTCGGACGACGATGCCACCCACTCCCCCATGTTTCATCAGATGGAGGGGCTGGTGGTGGATAAGAAAATTACCCTCTGCGACCTGAAAGGCATGCTGGAGCTTTTCGTGAAAAAAATATTCGGAGAGGAGACTACCACCCGGCTGCGTCCCTCCTATTTCCCCTTCACGGAGCCTTCCGTGGAGGTGGATGTGAGTTGTTTTTCCTGCGGCGGCAAGGGCTGTAAGCTGTGTAAGAGTACCGGCTGGATTGAACTTCTGGGCGCGGGTATTGTGAATAAAAAGGTTCTGGAAAACTGCGGCATTGATTCGGAGCAGTACAGCGGGCTGGCTTTCGGTATCGGCCTGGACCGCACCGCCATGCTGAAGTATGGCATAGGCAATGTCAAGCTGCTGTTCGAGTCCGATCTGCGGGTATTACAGCAGATTAATGACAACTAGTACATCATTCACTATACTGACGAGCGCTGAGATTTTCCAATTCCTGCCCGGCACATGCCGCATAATCGGGCGTCGTGCGCCGTGCGGGAAGGAAAATCTAACCGCTCGTCAGTATAATTGAAAAACGCTGTGTCGGAGTATGGCGGCCAGGGTGCCGCTGGCGGCAGCTGCCCGGGCGGAAAATGCCGCGGGGCATATGCTGTGTAATCGGGAAACAGGTGCCCTGCAGGAAGGAAAATGAATCGTTTGTGAGTATGGAAAACGGCATATCCCCGGACCGGTCAGGGAGAGGACCCATGCGGGGGGATGCTAAGCTTAATCAGGAGGGATAATATGCTAGTACCTTTGAGTTGGTTAAAGGATTATGTGGAGATTGACGTGACGCCTCAGGAACTGGAGGAGAAGCTTTTTTCCTGCGGCTTCGAGGTGGAGGAGCTGCGTGAGGTGGGAGAGGCCATAAGCAATGTGGTGGCGGGGCTGGTGGAGACCTGTGACCCCATTCCGGAGACCCATCTGCATTTGTGCCGGGTGAATGCCGGCAGCCATGGCACTTTCCAGGTGTGCTGCGGCGCGGACAATGTGCAGGCGGGAGGAAAGTACCCGCTGGCGCTGGTGGGTGCCACCGTGTATATGACGGCCAAGGACCACAAGACCGTGGAGGGCACCATGACCATCAAGAAAGGGAAGCTGCGGGGCTATGAGTCCGAGGGCATGCTGTGTTCCGGCGTGGAACTGGGCGTGAGCGAGAATATGTTCCCCGGCGCAGGCTACAACGGCCTGTTGGCGCTGCCTGCGGACATGGAACCGGGGGCGGACGTAAAGCCCGTCCTGGGACTGGACGACTGGATTTTTGACATTTCCATCACGGCCAACAGGCCGGACTGCCAGAGCATCGTGGGCATTGCCCGGGAGGTGGCGGCGGTGCTGGACAAACAGTTCCATATGCCCGCCCTGGATTATACGGAGACGGAGAAGCAAAAGGAAGGTTTCACGGTGACGGTGGATGCCCCCGACTTGTGTCCGCGGTATATCGGCCACTATGTATATGA
>CAMWSA010000063.1 GCA_947176785.1 uncultured Lachnospiraceae bacterium | reverse complement strand
TCTTCACTAGGGTATTCGTCGCCTGCGTCAGATGTTTATAAGAGACTGGCTTCACGGTATGCACGGAGATCAAGAGAGTCCGGGAGGTGCCGGTTATTTTCCTGACAGCTTTCGGAGATGAGGCCAGCGTGGTGACGGGGCTGAACATGGGTGCGGACGACTATGTCATCAAGCCATTCCGTATACGGGAATTGATCGCCAGGATTAAGGTGGCGCTGCGAAAAGCCCAGCCGGCGCTGTCTGTCATGGAAGTGTGCGGGTTGACTATAGATATGGCCGGCGGCATTGTGAAAAAGGAGGGCCGGGAGATTCCGCTCTCTGCACTGGAATATCGCCTGCTGCTGGTATTTTGCAACAATCCCGGGAACATTATCACCAGGGAACGGCTGCTGGATGAATTGTGGGACACCGCAGGGGAATTCGTCACAGACAATACATTGACGGTGTATGTGAAACGGCTGCGGGAAAAGATAGAGGATGACCCTTCCAAGCCTCAGATCATTCTGACGGTTCGCGGCACGGGATATCGCCTGGGCGGCAGTCCTGCCGCTCAATAAATGTACATATACTGACAGCCGCTAAGATTTTCCAATTCCCCCACGGCACATGCTGCATAATCAGACAGCATGTGCCGTTGCATTTTGCTCATTATACTATTTTACCGGCTGCTGCTCCATAGGCAGCGCTTTTTGTATGTATAAAAGTCAATTGCAGCTTCGGAAACGGTGTCGTTCTCGGTATTCTAAATAAAATGTGACAGATCTCTCACTGAAATGTCATGTAGATGTAAGCCTGCTGTCACGGAAATGTAAGTTTGATGGTTTATTATATATACATGTAAAGGGTTATTTTGTAAATGTATCTGATATGCAGAGGACTCATATGAAAAACAAAACGAAAAAAAGCAAATGCCGTAAGGTTTTAAAAAATGGTGTTATTGTCGTAAACGGAACTATACTATGCGCTCTGATGATTCCCTTTTGCGCATTGTTTGTTCTGATTGATGTGGTATGGGTATTGACGGATGAGACGATCAAAAAGCTGGACTCCTTTTGATTAGAGGTATCCGGCAAGGTGGGCAGACAGGAGATTAATATGCAAAAGAAGAAAAAGAAAAAACATTATGTCAGGAAAATGTTTTTGGGCCTGTTGATTCTCTTTTTTGCGGCATACCTGGGGATTGGGGCCTTTTTCTGCATGAAAGGGTACGGGATGTACTGGAAGGCGGTCCATGAAAAGTCCCTGGCGGAAAGAGTCGAAGAGGTCAGGAATTCGGAGGACTTTACGGCGTATTCTGAACTGCCGCAATTCTATATTGACGCAATTCTGGCTGTGGAGGACCGCAGATTCAAATGGCATTTCGGAATTGATCCCATCGCCATCTGCCGGGCCCTGTGGACAGACCTGAAGGCCGGTTCCTTTGTGGAGGGCGGCAGCACCATTACCCAGCAGCTTGCCAAAAATCTGCTATTCACACAGGAGAAAAAGGTGGAGAGGAAGATTGCCGAAATGATTGCGGCGCTGAAGCTGGAACAAAAGTACACAAAGCAGGAGATCTTTGAACTGTATGTCAATACGGCCTATTTTGGCAGCGGGCATTATGGTATTCGCCAGGCATCCGTGGGATATTTCGGAAAGGAACCCTCGCAGCTGACGGAGTATGAGGCCGCCATCCTGGCGGGTGTCCTGAATGCGCCTTCCGCCTATTCCCCGGATACCCATATGGATTTGGCACAGCAGCGGGCGGCCCAGGTGCTTAACAAGATGGTAAAGTACGGGATTATTACCCGGGAGGCAGCGGACATAATTAAGGCATTGACAATCGAACAAATGTTTGATAATATGGTTTTACAGCAATACTAGAAAGTGCATTTTTCAGGGAGATGAAACGCATGGACTACAAAAAACTTATCATCGAACTGCTTGACATGGCAGATGAACGGAGACTGAAGCTGGTCTACTGCTATGTAAAAGCACTCCTGAGGCTGGGGTGAACCCCCTATGCTCACGGACGATTGGATTTTCCTACCTGCGCGGCACATGTTGTCAGATTACGAAGCATGTGCCGCACAGGAATCGGAAAATCTTAGCGTTCGTGAGTATAACTTTTTTTGTCATTTAACAGGGACACCATTTTTTCCAGTGCCTCCCATTCGGGCTCATCCAGTGCGGAGAGCATGGAAATAAATTTTTTCTTAAAGGAATCATCCGCGCCGGACTGTACGGAACCGATAAATGCGGAGATCTGTTCGTCCATCGTCATCTCGATAAACATATCTCCCGTCCCCCTGCGCAGCCATTGTTCACTTATATTGAATTCACGGCAAATCAGTGATATCACCGAATCTGCGGGTACGTTTCTCCCGACTTCGTAATTGGCTACCCCTCCCCGCTTGATCCCGATCCTGTCAGCGAACTCCTGCTGTGTTAAAGCAAACTCTTTTCTGATTTTTTTTATACGGTCTTTCATGGTATCATCACCTCTTTTTCCAGTGTTTATTATACAATCGGAGATATAGTATGTCAACTTTAAAAGCAACATAGTCACAAAATATTGTAAAAGTGGATTGACAAAAGCAACAAACAGACATATAATAACAACATAAACGAGAACAAGTGTTCGATTTTGGTACCAAATTCAGAATCTCAAAAAGCGCTCAACAACGGAGATGCCGGAAGCTGCGGATCAGTATTGGCCTGTGGCACGGAGAAAGGGTAGGTAATAGTTATGGGTGAAAAAAAGGAAAAGGATCTGTCCGCAAAACAGTATTTGGGGCAATTGGAGGTTATTGACACAAAAATCAAACAGATGGAAGAGGAGTTGGAAGCACTGAAAGCAGACACATGCGGCATAAGCGGCATCAGCTATGGCAGGGAAAAAGTGCAGACTTGCCGTGCCAATGACCCCCTGGGCGGCGCAGTAACCAGGTATATGGCCCTGAATGAAGAAATCAGTGCGGGGATAGACAGGTTTGCGGACATTAAGCATCAGGTGGTAAAGGAAATACAGTCTCTGAACAATGTCAACCATATCAAGGTGCTGTTCAAGGTATATGTGCAGTACAAGAGCCTTAAGGCCGCCTCGGATGAAATGGGAATGTCTTATCAATATGTGAGGAATATACACAAAGCGGCGCTGGAGGCATTTGAAAATATACATCCGCATATGCATTACCTGACATAGTGTAGACATTTATGTGACACAATCATACAACATATATTATTGTATTTACAAGGCATAAGCAGTAAAGTATATCATGAAAACAGGTTGCAGAAGAAAGAACGGTTTCTTCTGTGGCCTGTTTTTTGGTGGTTCATTCTTCTGCCGGGCTGCAGCCGGCGAGGGTGTTCCCGACAACTGCTTTTGGCCAGAAGCACAGAGATAGCTAGAAAGCTGCACATCCAAATACGCATTAAGAGGTATTGCAGGCACAGCCGGCAACATCCAAAGAGAAAAAAGTTTGTAGTAGAAAGAGAGGAGAAACATTTTATGGAACAACTAAACTTAAAACTCACTTTGAACCAGAACGGTTCTATTACGGCAAGTTGGTCTGCCATTGCGGGTGCGGTGAGATACCACGCCTATATGAGGATCATTGGAAAAGACTATGCCATTTACAATGAGACCAATTTGGTCTCAACGTCCTACACCAGCAGGGGCAATCTGGACGACAATCAGCAGTATGAGGTAGTGCTTGCTGCTTATGGAAGTTCTGCCCTGCTTGCGTCTGACGGGGAAAAGATACTGATTCCTTTGGGATTTTATAAAAATACGCCGTTTGCGGTTCCGCAGAATGTGCGTGCCACGGCGGATACCTCTTCCGTGACAGTCAGCTTTGACGCGGTGCCCCGCGCCACAAGCTATGATATCCTGTTTGACAGCAAGGTTTATAATGTGACGGCCACCTCCAGAAAATTCACAGGGCTGGGTTCCGGTACGAGTCATACCTATGCGGTGCGGGCTAAGAACGCAAGTCAGACGAGCGCCTACAGCTCTACTTACTCCATCACCACCAAGTCCCAGGGGCAGAGCCAGAGTCTGGCAGTACCGTCCAATATCAGCAAACGGGCCACAGACAGTACGGCTACCATCAGCTGGAGCGCAGTGAGCGGCGCATCCGGCTATGACATTCAGTTTAACGGTTCTACCTACAGTGTCAGCGGCACATCAAAGGCGTTTACCGGATTGGCTTCCAACAGGGCTTACACTTTTGCGGTGCGGGCCAAAAACGGGAGTGCCTACAGCGCATATACAACCCAGGCCACAGTCACAACGGCACCGGCGGCACCGACAATCAGTGCCACCAGTACAGCGACTGCAATTACATTCAAGTGGAATCAGGCGGCGGGAGCAACAGGATACCTGATCAATTTAAACGGTAAGGTTTATACGCAGCAGCCAGGCTCAAAGGTCACGGATACCATTACCGGGCTGACCTCCAACACATCCTATACTTATCAAATCTGTGCCATGGGTGTGGATGGAACAGGGAATTATGGTACTGCCAAGTCCATTAAGACACTGGCCCAGACCCTGGCGGCGCCGGGAAACATCAGGAAGACGGCCACCGAAACCACGGCTTCGATCAGCTGGAATGCCGTCAACGGGGCAAGCAGCTATGACGTTCTGTTTAACGGCACAACCTATAATGTAAGCGGCCTGACAAAAAACTTTACAGGTCTGACAGCCGGCAAGGCATATTCCTTTGCGATCCGGTCCAGAAATGGGAATACATACAGTTCCTATACAACCTCTATGACAGTGACAACGGCTCCCAAGGCTCCAACTACAATAAATGCCACAAGCCAGCCGACTTCCGTCACAGTCAATTGGGGAGCAGTCAGTGGCGCTACAGGCTATATTGTGAAATTTAACAATGTGGATTATCACGAAGCCGCATCCGGCAGATCCCGAACATTTGAGCGTCTGTCGCCCAGTACTGCCTATTCCTACCAGATTTGCAGCAAGGGTGTGGACGGCACAGGTAGTTTCAGTTCTGTCAGGAGTGGCAGGACTTTGCAGCAATTGGCGGTTCCGGCCAATATCAAAAAAACAGTTACGGAAACTACCGCTACAATCAGTTGGGGAGCAGTGAGTGGAGCGACCGGGTATACAATCGTTTTCAACGGCACAAGCTATAACGTCAGCAGCACCACCAAGACCTTCAGCGGATTGACAGCGGGAAAGGCATATGCATTTAAGATATGCGCTAAAAATGCGACTGTAACAGGTTATTTTTCCAATGAGACAACAGTGACCACAGCGCCTGCGGCCCCTGCCGCCATCAGGACAGACACAGGTTCAACCAGTGTCACCGTGCATTGGGACGCGGTGAGCGGAGCAGTGGGGTACTCGGTCTGGTTCAATAATAAAAGTTATGAGACAACCGGTACCTCCTATACGGTTACCGGATTGCAGCCCCAGACACCCTACTCTTATAAAATACGCTCAAAAAGCGCAGATGGCGCAGGCGGATACAGCACGGTTAAAACGGTGAGAACCCTTGCGCAGGGGCTTGACACCCCCGCAGGCATTACCCAGAGTTGTACGGATAACTCTGTCACGGTCAGCTGGTCGCCTGTGAAAGGGGCTGCGGGGTATAATCTGCTGTTTGACTATAGGACATATAAAGTTTCCGGCACTTCCATGCAGGTTACAGGTCTGAGAGCCGGAACCGCGTATAAATACAAGGTTCAGTCCAGGATTGCGGACGGGACCACCGGCCCCTACAGCCAGGAGCGGACTGTCAGGACAGCCCTCGGTGCGCCATCCAACGCAAAGGCAGTTACCAGCGAAAATTCCGCTACGGTGAGTTGGGATGCGGTAACGGGTGCCGCCAGCTATGATCTGCAATTTGACGGCAAAGTATATCGGGTGGCCGGCACTTCAAAGACCGTCACCGGGTTACAGGCCAATACCGGTTATACCTACCAGGTTCGTACCAACAATGCGGACGGATCAAGCACATACAGCACCCCGAAGAATGTAAAGACCACTCCGCTGCCCCCGTCTTTGTCCGGCATGAGCGTAAGCGCCACAAAAAATTCCGTCACACTGAGCTGGAATGCCGTGACCGGCGCCACCAGCTATGATGTGTTGCTTGGCGGTAATGCCTACAGGGTGACAAGTCCCTACAAGACCATAACGGGCCTGACTCCGGGCACCAGCTATACTTATGCGGTTCGCACCAACAATGCCGACGGGTCAAGCTCATACAGTGCGTCCAGAACCATTGCCACTTCGCCCAATCCGCCGGCTATGCCGCTGAATGTCAGCGCCACTGCGGCCACCGATTCCGTGACCATAAACTGGGGAGCCGTGTCCGGGGCCACCGGCTATACCGTCCTCTTTGACAACAAGGCTTATGATGTGACGGGTACTTCCAGAACCTTTACCGGGCTGACTGCCAACACAAGCTATAAATACAGGGTCCGTGCGGTCAATGCGGGGGGAACCAGCGAGTACACCCCGTCCGGGACAGTAAAGACGCTGCCCAAAGCGCCTGCCGTACCCACCAATGTCCGGGCTGAAGCATTCCCTTACGAAGTTATGGTGAGATGGAATGCGGTATCTGGAGCGGGCAGCTACGATGTGTTGTTTAACGGTACGGTTTACAACGCGACGGGAACCTACAGGCTTATTTCGGGATTGACCCCAAGCACAAGGTATACCTACCAGGTACGCGCCAGGAACGCAGGGGGAACCAGCGCCTATTCCGCAACTAATACGGTGACAACCTTGATCAAGCCTCCCACCGCCACGCCGGCCAACGTGAGCGCCACAGCAACTACCAATTCTGTCACTGTCACCTGGAGCGCAGTAAGCGGGGCCACAAGCTATGTGGTGGATTTTAACGGGAGTTACTATGTCTTCACAGGTACCAGCGCGAAATTTGCCAATCTGTCGCCGGGCACAATTTACTCATATGCCGTACGTGCCAAAAATGCTGGCGGCGTCGGCCCCTATAGCAGGATGCAGACAGTCCGCACCATTCAAATTGCTCCGTCCGTTCCCGGAAACCTTCAGACCATGACGGAGTCTGACTCTGTGACAGTGTTATGGGATGAAGTGCCCAGGGCAGCCAGCTATGATCTTTTATTTGACGGGACGGTATATACCGTAACGGACCATGCCCGCCAGGTGAAGGGCCTTATGCCCAACACGGAATACACTTTTCAGGTCCGGGCCAGGAATGAGGCAGGCGAAAGCCCCTACAGCGCAGCCCAGACAGTCAGGACACGCCTGGAAGCGCCCCGGAACATTCAGGCCCAGGCTACGGCCAGAACCGTGACGGTGAGCTTTGACCCCGTGGACGGAGCCGACAGCTATGATATATCCATGAACGGGCAGATTTACAATACCAAGGAGCCCTGTATCGTGATCAGGGATCTCAATCCCGAGACACAGTACTATTTTTCCGTCCTGGCCAAAAACGCCTATGTGGAAAGTAAATACAGCAGTCAGGAACAGATCTCCACGCTCCGTCCGGGTCCCGGTATGCCGTCGGATATCACGGCCATCGCCACCATGGACAGCGTTACCGTGAGCTTCAGTCCGGTACCGGAGGCCGAGGATTATGACATACTGTTTGACGATGTAACTTATCATGTGGCAGGGAGTGCCGCCGCAGGTGAGCCTGCCCCTGCGGTTCTGTTTTCAGTCTTCGGGGGAGAGAATGATATTGCCCCGGCGCGCCGCGCAGGTTCCGTAAACTGCGCGGCCAATGGGAAGCTCTATAAGACCTTTGTGGGGCTTGGGCCAAACACAGAACACAGCTATTGCGCAAGGGCCAACAATGCGGAAGGTTCCAGCCCATATACAGACAAAAAGCATATCCGAACCGAGATCGGCAAGGACAGTAAGCTGGCCCATGGAAAAAACCGCAGGTCCTATCCGGACGGCAGGATGTCTTACCTGGGTAATGATCCCGTAAATGCGTTGACCGGCGCGTTTTTGTGGAGCTATACCTGGCTGGAGGACTATGGAAAGGACGGCCTGCATTTCACGACCATGTATGACTCCCAAAGAGACGCCAGGGAGGGGGTACTGGGAAAAAAGTGGTCCCACTCCCTGAACTATCTGCTGTCCATGGATGAACAGTACGCGTATTTTGCGACGCCTTACGGCAATGTGACTGCCTTTGTCAGAGATGTGGAGACTGACAGCTTCCGGCCCGTGGAGGGAGCATCCTCCTATGGAATGAGCCGCAGTGAGGACGGCAGTTACACAGTCAGGGCCGACGACGGCACGGAGTATATCTTTGACAGCGGCCTGTACCTGAACCGGATCGTGGAAAACGGGCTGACAGCCTACAGTTTCCGCACGGACGAGGCAGGACATATGATACACATGGAGGGAAGGCGCGGCGCAGGCATGGATCTGACCTATGCGGACGGACATATTGCCAGCGTGACAGATGCCCGGGGCGGCAGCGTCAGCTTTTCCTATGAGGCAGGGCAGCTGATCTCCGTGACCAACCCCGATGGTAAGGAAATGTCTTTTACCTATGATGATCTGCACAATCTGCTGACCATCACGGATTTTGCCGGAGAAGCCTATCTGACCAACCGATATGACGCCCGGGGCAGGGTGACAGAGCAACTGACAGCGGGCCGGGGCCGGAGCCTGGCATCCTATGACGAGGAGAACAGAGTGACCGCCTTTACCGATGAAGCCGGAAATGTCACCAGATATACCTATGACGGGAACGGCCATGTGACGGATATAGAACTTGACGGCACCCATATCCGGAACAGCTACAATGAAAACGGACAGTTGACACAGCAGCAGGATGCTCTTGGCAATCTCACAAAAATGGTGTATGATGATCATGGGAGAATGAACTGCGTGACCTATCCTGACGGCACCCGGGAAAGCGTGGTCTATGACGGGCACAGCCAGCCTGTCAGGGTGGTGGGACGCGACGGTACGGAGAACCTGTATGAGTACGATGAACGGGGCAATCTGACCAGGGCCCTGGACGAGAGGGGGAATGCCTGTACTTATACTTATGATGAAAAGGACAATCTTACATCCTTTACCGACAAGGGAGGAAATGTCTGGACTTACGCCTACGACAGCGCAGGCCATCTGGAGCAGGCCCGGGACCCGGAGGGCAATATTTACCGCTACACGCATGACGCCATAGGGAGGATGACTTCCTATACGTCCCCGGCCGGAAAGCAGGTATCTTATCAGTATTCGGCGGCGGGCGACCTGCTGCGCATGGAGGATCAGGACGGCGCGGTGCTTTTTACCTATGACGAGAACGGCAACCGCACCGGCATCACAGACAGAATGGGTAATCGGCAGCGCCTGGAATACAATGAGATGGGGCTGGTAAAGCTGGCTACGGACTGTCTGGGCAATGCGTACACATTTACCTATGATGAGAGGGGAAATCTGGTCACAGAGACCGACCCGCTGGGTTACAGCGTAAGCCATGGCTATGACGCGATGGGCAACCGGGTGTCTCAGACCGATCCAAACGGCGGCGTGACAGAGTATGCCTTTGACACGGCGAACCGGCTGATCCGGGTGAAAGACGCCGCAGGAGGCACGGTCAGCTACACCTATGACAGCATGGGGCAGGTGAAGACCGTCACCGACCAGCTGTCCCATCAGAGGGCATATACTTACGACCAGGCAGGTCGTATCCTGTGTGAGACGGACGCCCTGGAGCACAGCGTCAGCTACACCTATGACGAAGCGGGCAACATGCTGACCCGGACGGATGAGGACGGTGTTGTAACCTCCTACGCTTATGACGCGGATAACCGGCTGCTCTCTATCCGGACGGATATAGGAACCACCAGCTTTACCTATGACAAGCTGGGAAGAATTATTACCGTACTGGACGTGGACGGTCATACGGAAAGCGCGGCGTATGATGGAGACGGCAACCTGACGGCATCCTCCGATAAGGAGGGAAGGCAGACCGGCTATGTCTATGACAGCATGGGAAGGCTGACCCAGGAGACGGCACCGGACGGCGGCAAGACCGTTTACAGCTATGATAAAAACGGCAACTGCGTCAAAGTGGTGGATGCGGAAGGACATATTTACGCCTATGAATACGATGCCAACAACCGGCTGATCAAGGCCACCGACCCGCTGGAAGCGGAGACATCCTACGGCTATGACGAACGGGGACAGCTGATCCGGGTGAAGGATGCCAGGGGAGGCATTACCTCCTACACCTATGACGGCAACGGCAACCTGACCTGTGAAACGAATCCGCTGGGCGGGGAGAAAACCTACATCTATGACAGCCTGAACCGTCTGGTGGGCGGCACGGACGAAGAAGGGAACAGCTGGGGCTGCACCTATGATGCGGCGGGCAACCGGACCAGTTACACGGATGCCAACCGGAATCTGTGGATCTATACATACGATGCCAACAATCGTCTGGTCAGCGTTACTGACCAGAACGAAGGAAGCCTGACATTTACCTATACCGGTACCGGCAGAGTCTTGAGCGTGACAGATATGGAAGGGGCGGTAACGGGCTATCAGTACGATACGCTGGGGAGGCTTACACAGATCTCCGATGCCCTGGGACACAGCCTGGCCTTTGCCTACGACAGTGTGGGCAGACTGATCAGTCAGACCGACGCAAACGGGAATACTACACAGTATGGTTATTCCCCGGCGGGCAATCTGGTGTCGGTGACAGACCCGGAAGAAAACACCACCACCTATACTTATGACGCCATGGGGCAGGTGCTGACCCGGGAGGATGCCCTGGGCAACCGGATATCCTATACCTACGATCTGCTGGGGCAGGTGACGTCCACGACGGACGCCCTGGGCAACAGGACGGCGTTTACCTATACTGCTGACGGGCGCATTGCCACCGTGACGGACGCTGAAGGGAACATTACCCGGTATACTTATGACGCCTGCGGCAATCTGATCCAGACAACGGATGCCTGCGGCCATGTGACTGCTTACCAATATGACCTGCAAAACAACAGGATCAGGGAATGCCTGTCCGAGTCCGGGGAACACAAATGCATCACACTCTACCAGTATGACAAAAAGGGCCGCATGATCAAGGAGATCAGCCCCTTGCTGGAGGAGAAGGAATATGCTTACGACGGCAACGACAACCTGGTCTCCGTCAGAGATGAGGAACAGCAGAAGACTATAGTCAGCTATGACCTGAACAATAAGCCGGTATCCGTGACATACGGCGACGGGCGGGCAGTGGCCCTGCGGTATAATAAGCGGGGAGAACTGGTGGAACTGCAGGACTGGAACGGCACATCCGCCATGGAGCGGGACAGCCTGGGCAGGCTTACTAAAGTGACGGACCACAATGGCAGGACCGCGGGATTTACTTATGACGGAGCGGGCAACAGGACGGGGGTCACATATCCTGACGGCAGCGCGGCGGCTTTCGCCTACGACAGAAACAACAGGCTGGCAAAGGTGACGGACGGGGAGGAGGTTTGCACCCGGTATGCCTATGACGGGGCGGGCAACATGGTTTCCATGTCCCAGCCGGGCAGTGTGGCTTCCTATACCTATAATGGCAGCGGACAGCCGGTTAAGGCGGCGTACCGGTTTGCGGACACCTCCTGCGTGGAGGAGACGTTTACCTATGATGTGCTGGGGCGGATTATCGGCTCACAGCGGACGGGCCGTGGGGCCGGGGATACAGACGGTGGTGAAGCAGCCGGCATGGCCGGCGGAATGCCCCCTGTGTCGGCAGCTGCAAATATGACCGATGGCATGGTTCCCCGCACGATGCCGGCAGCCAGCAAACGGAGCAGTGTGGCAGGGTTGATGGCAGCAGGCAATACAGCTCCCCATGTGATGACAGCAGACAGCAACCGTGGCGGTGCGGCAGGGCTGTTCAAAACAGCTACATATGCATACGATGCCCTGGGTCGGCTGACTTCCTATCACAATGGTCAGACAGTGGAAGCTTACTCTTATGACGCCCTGGGCAACCGGACATCCCGGAGCCTGGACGGCATCCAGAGGGCGGCCTGCCAGTACAATGCGCTGAACCAGCTTGTCTCCATGGTGGAGGACGGCGTAACATACAGCTTCGGCTATGACAAATGCGGTAATTTGACCAGAGAATACCGGGAAGAGGAACTGATCCGGCAGTATACCTACGACGCCGCAGGCCGCATGGCGCTGGGAAAGAACCTGGAGAGCGGCGAGGAGACAGCCTATACCTACAATGCCCTGGGGATGTGTGTCAGGAATGTGCAAAAGCGAGCCGGGAACAACGGTCTGTACACCAGGGAGATGCAGTATGTGCCTGATTATCTGAGCATCACAGGCAATGAACTGATGGCCTATGAGATGGGTGCAGGCGGGACGGGCGCAACAGGTATTGCTCCAAACAGTGTTGTCGCTAACAGCGCTGGTATAGCAGGCATTGCTCCAAATAATGCTGTCGCTAACAGCGCTGGTATAGCAGGCATCGCTCCAAATAATGCTGTCGCTAACAGCGCTGGTATAGCAGGCATTGCTCCGAATA
>CAMWSA010000062.1 GCA_947176785.1 uncultured Lachnospiraceae bacterium | reverse complement strand
GGGTGGAACTTCCTGCTGTGGGGCCTGTGGTTTGCCCTGTGGCTGATATTGGAAAAAATGGTGCTGGGGCGGGTGCTGAAGGTCCTGCCCTCTCTGGTGGGAAGGCTGTATACCTGGCTGGTGGTACTGGTAAGCTGGGTGTTTTTTGCCATTACCAGCGGGGCCGGTGCCCTTAACTATCTGTACGTAATGTTCGGCCAGGGAACGGCAGGGCTGTATGATTCCCCCACGCTGTTCATCCTGTCAGAATACCGCGTGCTGCTGATCTTTGCGGCGGTGGCAGCCACCCCGCTGGCGCACCGTCTGGCGGAAGGCTTCTTCCGCGCTACAGGAAGCGGCATGGTGGCGGTCCGCAGGGTGCTGGAAAAGCTGGTTCCCGGCCTGCTGCTTCTGGCGTCCGTCGCCTATATTGTGGAAGCCTCCTATAATCCCTTTTTATATTTTAGATTTTGATTGTTGAATTTCACAGGGGGAATTGTACTGACGGGCGCTGAGACCTTCTATTTCCTGCACGTCCCATGCTGCATAATCGGACAACATGTGACGTGCAGGAAGGAAAATCCAGCCGTTCATGCGCATACGGATTGACGTGAATGTGTAAGCGCAGCCTGAACTTTGCGGGGGTATGGATATGAAACTGGAAAACGACAAATTTCACGAGGGCATGACGGTGGCGCTGCTGGCCATGGTGCTGCTTGTATTTGCCGCGGCGGATCTGGTGAAGGCGGACCGCCTGTTCTCGGAGACAGAAAACAGAATACTGGCACAGAGGCCCCAGTGGAGCCTGGAGAAGGCTTTGAGCGGCAGTTACGAAGAGGAGTACGAGGCTTATGCCACGGACCAGTTTGTGAGCCGGGACACCTGGGTCATGCTAAAGACCCGGATGGATATTCTGCTCCAGAAAAAACTGATCAAGGGCGTGTATCTGGCCCGGGACGGCTATCTGATAGAACAGCATCTGCCCGAGGATTACGATCAGGCCATGGTGAATAAGCGGCTGGACCGGCTGCTGGGGCTGACGGAGCAGTATCCCAAAGCAATGGTTATGCTGGTGCCCACAGCCGACAACATTTTGGTGGATAAGCTCCCCCCCTACGCGGTCAGTTATGACCAGGGCGGCCTGCTGGCCCAGGTTAAGGAAAAGCTTGGAGAGGAGCATGTCATTGATGTGTTCCCGATTCTTGAGGAACACAGGGAAGAGCAGATCTATTACAGGACGGATCATCACTGGACCACGCTGGGTGCCTACTATGGCTATCAGCAGTGGACGCAGGCCATGGACTATCCGCCCCGCAATTTTGATCCCCGGGATCTGGTGACGGTGTCTGACAGCTTTTTGGGAACGCTGCATTCCCGGATCAATCTGCCCATGGAGGCCGACGAGATTCAGATTTTTCCCAGGACAGCCAGCCGCAGAATCAGGGCGGTATATGATTTTGCCAAGGAGACCACCAGTTACTACGAGCCATCCTATCTGGAGACCAAGAACCAGTATGGATATTTTCTGGATGACAACCATGCCTTTATAGAGATCGACACGGCCTATGTGGCCAAGGACAGGGAACTGTTTCTGATCAAGGATTCCTATGCCAACACTCTGATCCCCATACTGGCACCTCACTATGAGAAAATCTATGTGCTGGATCTGCGTTACTACAACGGCAGCCTGTTTTCCCTGATGGAGCAGTATGTGACCAGCGACAGGGTGGATGTGCTGGTGGTGTATAACTGCATTCATTTTATGGAGGACTTTTCTTACCGGCCATGATTGGGATTATACTAACGACCGCCGAGATTTACCGCTTCCTGCACGTCCCATGCTGCTAATTCGGGCAGCACGGGACGTGCAGGAAGGATAATCGAATCGCTCGTGCGTATATCAGGAGACTTCCGCTGCCGGCAACGGCGCGGAGGGAGAAGGAGAGGAACAGGCGTTAGGAGGATGACATGGCGGTTAAAGCGGTTATATTTGATATGGACGGGGTTTTGTTTGATACGGAGAGGCTGTGCATGGACAGCTGGCTTGCCGTGGCCGGAGAGCAGGGCATCCCGGAGATGGAGACCTTTTTCCCCACCTGCATCGGCAGGAACCTGACGGATACAAAAGCCCTGTTTCAGGAATTTTATGGGGCGGCCTATGACTATGAAGGTTTCAGGAAACAGGCTTCGGCATGGTTTCACAACTATATAGGGCAAAAAGGGCTGCCGATCAAAACAGGCGTCAGGGAGCTTCTTAACTTCCTGCGGGAAGCAGGCTATGATATAGGGCTGGCCTCCTCCACCTCCCGTCCCACGGTGGAGGGGCATCTGGAACGGGCGGGGATACGGGCTTATTTTCGAAGCCTGACCACGGGGGACATGGTGGAGCATTCCAAGCCCTGCCCTGACATCTACCTTATGGCCTGTAAAAGTATGGACGTGGCTCCGCCACAGGCCATGGCTGTCGAGGATTCCCCTAACGGAATCCGGGCGGCCCACAGCGCAGGCATGATTCCTGTCATGGTGCCGGATCTGATTGCGCCGGATGAGGAAATGCGGGAAAAGAGCGCTGTGATTTGCCGGGATCTGCTGGAAGTGATGCGGTTTCTTGACAAATTTACTGACAAGCGCTGAGATTTTCCGATTCCACCACGCCCCCTGCTGCATAATGGGGCAGCATGTGACGTGCAGGAGGAGAAGCTATACTAACGAGCGCCAGGATTTTCCAATTCCTGCACGCCCCATACTGCAATATCAGGCAGTATGTGATGTGCAGGAAGGAAAACCCAACCATTTGCGAGCATAATCTCTTGTGGGCATGGACGGGTGCGGGATATGCTCTATAAGAAAGGGGTGTACATATGGCGGATTTAGGCATTCCACAGAATACCATTGCAGTACTGCAAAAATATAATTTCGTTTTCCAGAAAAAGTTCGGGCAGAATTTCCTGATTGATTCCCATGTGTTGGAAAAAATCGTGGATGCGGCCCGGATCACCCGTGAGGACTGCGTGTTGGAGATCGGGCCGGGCATCGGCACCATGACCCAGTACCTGGCGGAAAGCGCCAGGGAGGTGGTGGCGGTGGAGATCGACAGGGCGCTGATCCCGATCCTTCAGGACACCCTGTCCGCCTATGACAATGTGACGGTACTCAACGAGGACATCATGAAGGTGGATGTGTGGCGGATTGTGCGGGAGCGCAACCAGGGCAGGCCCATCAAGGTGGTGGCGAACCTGCCTTATTATATCACCACCCCTATTGTCATGAGTTTGTTGGAGAGTCATGTGCCGTTGCGGAGTATCACCATCATGGTACAGAAAGAGGTGGCGGACCGGATGCAGGAGGGGCCGGGCAGCAAGGATTACGGGGCGTTATCCCTGGCGGTGCAGTACTATGCCAGACCGGAGATGGTGGCCCGGGTGCCGGCCAATTGCTTTATGCCCCGGCCCGGCGTGGACAGTGCGGTGGTCCGGCTCACCAGATATCAGGAGCCTCCGGTGGAGGTGCGGGATGAGAAGCATCTGTTTGCACTGATTCGGGCCTCCTTTAACCAGCGCCGCAAGACCCTTGCCAACGGGCTTGCTAATGGCCTGGGCATATCCAGAGAGCAGGTGACGGCGGCCCTGGAGGAGATGGGGCTGCCCGCCACGGTCCGGGGGGAGGTGCTGACGCTGGAGCAGTTTGCACAGCTGAGTAATCTGCTGAAATAGAGTTCCCCTGTTTTTCTAAAGTCGATATATAGTCGGGTCCTCCCCGGACCCGGCACAATATCTTGTATTTTTTCTTTTTTTTTCCACATTTATTTTTGACATACTCCGCTCACTATGATACACTTACAGTAACTATTTATTCCGATGCGGTTTCAGGGGACAGGCCGTGATCGGATGCTTTGCGTGTATCGCAGGCACGACCTGGACTATGCGGGAAAGAGGAAACTTTGGATAAAAATGAGTATAAGATAAAATCAGATGAGATAAAGGCGTTGATTGCCCAGGGAGAATACCAGCAGGCGGCGGAGATTGCGGACAGCATAGACTGGCGCCGGGTCAAGAGCGTGATGATGCTGTGTACCATCAGTGACTTGTATAAAATTAACCGCAGATATGAGGACAGCAGGGATATATTGCTGCTGGCTTACGACCGTCACCCGGGGGGGCGCACCATCGTATATTCTCTGTGCGAACTTTCCATCAAGATCGAAGACTATGTGATGGCCATAGAATATTATAAGGAGTTTGTACAGATCGCCCCCAGGGACACGGGACGCTATATCCTGCAGTACAAGCTGTACCAGGCCCAGGACGTGAGCCTGGAAGAGCGCATCGCCGTGCTGGAGGAATTAAAGGCGAAGGATTACCGGGAAAAATGGGCCTATGAACTGGCTTACCTGTATCACAGGGTGGGTCTGGCTACCAAATGCATCGAAGAGTGCGATGAATTGATCCTGTGGTTCGGTGAAGGGAAATATGTGGTGAAAGCCATGGAACTTAAGATGCTTCACCAGCCCCTCACATCCGAGCAGCAGGGAAAATATGACAGCCGATTCCAGCCCGAACCGGTCTATGAGGAGGCGGAGCCTTATTATGAGGACTCGGAAGCCGCTTATGGAGATGCCGAGGGGCAGCAGTATGATCCTGAAGGTGCATATGCTGTGGAGACGGAGGAACAGGGCATGGCGGAGGAGGCCCAATCCGCAGTGCAGCCTGTGGATGTGCTGCATGCCCCAACGATCCGCATTCCGACAGAGGAGATTGAGATCCAGGTCAAGACCATGGATGTGGGTAAATATAACACCATAAATCTGCAGAAGGAACTGGCGGAGGGACTGCGGGAGGTGTTGGAGGAAGAGGAAGCCCAGGATGCCGTCACCCGCGGCATTATAGCGCCCATGATGGAGACAGATACGGAAACGCCCGGGGATCAGCAGGCGGAGGCCGACGGCTATCCGGATGAGGCGATGGAGGAGCAGGTGGAAACAGAGGTTTTCTTTGGCGCTACAGGCGAGATGGGTGACATCGGCCTGCCGGAGCCGTCTGCGATGCCTGCGGAGATATTGACAAAGGAGGAGGTCTATACAGAGGATATCCCGGCGGAGGAAATAAGGGCCGGGGCGGAAGGACTGCCTGTGGCGGAGGAGACCGCTCCCGCGAAGGCGGATTCAGCAAAGGGGGACAAAGCCTTTAAAGAAGAAGCGCCTGCAGAACCGGTGGACCATACGGCGGCCATAGTCATGGAGCAGCTGCGGCAGCAAAATCTGGGCATTGAGCCGCCCAGGGAGATGGCGGAAGTGCTGTCCATGGAGTCCGACGGGCAGATCAGTATGGTGGTTCCCGAGACGGAAAAAGTGGAGAAACAGATCACGGGCCAGATGCGCATAGAGGATATATTGGCTGAGTGGGAGCGCATGAAGCGGGACAATGAAGAGAAGCGCAGGGCGGCGATCCACCAGAAAGTGCTGCGGCAGACAGGGCCAATGTTCACCGCTTTTGAGGAGGCTATCCGGGACGGGCTTCTGGAGAGGCTGGAGCAGGGGGCGGAGCCGGAGGAGATTTTGGCCGAAGCCGAAAGGACTCCTGGTGAAAAGGGAATGGTCATCCATGAGGATGCGGTGGAAGAACTGGAGGATATCGAGGAGGAGGCTGCCGAAAAGGAAGTTCCTGAGGAGGAGCCGACAGAGGCGGAATATGATGAGTTTGGAGGAGAATTCTACGGGGAAGAGTCCGCAGAGGGAGAGGACTATGGCGGGGAACCTGTAGAGGAAGAACCGACGGAGGAAGAAGCCTACGAAGAAGAACTGATAGAGGAGGGCTTCGGAGAGGAAGAAGCCTACGAAGAAGAACCGATAGAGGAGGGCTTCGGAGAGGAAGAACCTTACGAAGAAGAGCCGATAGAGGAGGGCCTCGGAGGGGAAGAACTCTACGAAGAAGAGCCGTCAGAAGAAAACTTTGCCGGGAAAGAATTTAATGGAGAGGAACCGGCAGGGAAGGACTCCGCCGGGAAAGAATTCTACGAAGAAGAGCCGGAGGACTCCGCAGAGGACGAATTCTATTTAGAAGGGATGGACAGAGAGAACTCCGCAGGGGAGGAATCCTACAAAAAAAGGCCGGCGCAGGGAAAAGCTTTAGAGGAAGAAAAAATCGAGGGGAAACCGGCGGGGCAGGAGCCTGCAGGAGAATTTAAGGAGGACAGGCCATCGGCGGAAGCTGCGCCTGCCAACGGGCGGACGGTAAGGAAAGCAGGTGGGAAGAAAGCCGGCGGACAGGGATCTGTAAAAGAGGAAAAGAACCCCGGGACGAAAAAAGCCGACAGGAAGCCCGCACCCGAGAAGGACGTTCAGCCGTCCAGGGAGAAACCCAGGCTTCGCGCAATGACCAGGGAGGAAAAGGAACTTTTCGGCTCCTTTATTCAAAGTAAATCCTCCCGTGAGAAGCTGATAGGTGTCATTGATGCCATCAGCATGGCTCCCTTTACCGGCAATGTGGTGATCACCGGTGACGAGGGCATGGATACCTTGACTCTGGCTAAGAACCTGATTCGGGAAGTGCAGATGACTGACAGCAATTTCTCCGGTAAAACCGCAAAGATTTCCGGAAAGTCCCTGAACCAGCGGGATATCGTGAAGACGCTGGACAGCCTGGCAAACGGTGCGCTGATCATCCAGAAAGCCACCGATATGAATAAGAGCACGGTGGACACACTCTACAAGGCGCTACAGCGGGAACAGTACGGGCTCATCGTCATTATGGAGGATACCCGCAAGGCCATGAATAAATTTCTGGGCGTGTATACCAGGCTGGCGGAATGCTTTAATGCCAGAATGGAGTTGGAGGCCCTGAGTAATGACGCGTTGGTAGCTTTCGGCAAAAAGTATGCCAAAGAGATGGAATACTCCATCGACGAACTCGGGATACTGGCCCTGCACACGCGGATTGCGGAGCAGCAGACCAGCAGCCACGCTGTGACGATCATGGATGTAAAAGGAATTATGGATGAGGCAATCCGCCACGCAAACCGCAAGTCCATGGGACATTTTATGGACATACTGCTGGCAAAACGTTATGACGAGGAGGACATGATTATTCTGAGGGAGAACGACTTTATATATTAAAGTCTGTATCATTAAATATATCATTGGGAGGTAGGGGTATGGCAAAAGCAAGAACGAAAATGCCCGCAGAGAATGCACCAAAGAGACAGGCGGCACAGGCACAGGAGGCGGAGAAGCAGGAGGATACAGTGTTTATCTCCGAGGCGGACCAGTACCTGTTTGCCCAGGGGACACATTATGATATTTACAAGAAGCTGGGTGCCCACCCGTCCAGGGAGGACGGCGTGGAAGGCGTATTTTTCGGCGTGTGGGCACCCAATGCGGCCAGTGTCCATGTGATCGGGGAATTTAACGGCTGGAATGAGGAAAGCCACCCCATGGAAAAGCTGGGACCCGGAGGGATCCATAAGCTGTTTGTGCCCGGCGTACAGGAGGGATGCATGTATAAATTCCTGATTACCACCCAGGACGGGCAGAAGCTGTACAAGGCAGATCCCTTTGCCAATTACGCGGAGTATCGTCCGGGCACGGCTTCCAGAGTGACGGATCTCTCCGGATTTGACTGGGAGGACGGGAAGTGGATTGAGGAGCGGGACCGGAAGGATGTGCAGAAGCAGCCCATGGCGGTGTACGAGTGCCATATAGGCTCTTTTATGAAGCACCCGGACGGCACCAAGGAGGGCTTCTACAATTATCGGGAGTTCGCGGACCGCATTGTGGAATATCTGAAGGAGATGCGTTACACCCATATTGAACTGATGGGAATTGCGGAGCATCCCTACGACGGCTCCTGGGGCTATCAGGTCACAGGTTATTATGCCCCCACTTCCCGATATGGCACTCCCAAGGATTTCATGTATCTGGTGAATAAGCTGCACAAGCATAAGATCGGCGTGATCCTGGATTGGGTGCCGGCTCATTTTGCCATGGATGCCCATGGGCTGGGCTGCTTTGACGGCCAGTGCATCTTTGAACATCCTGATCCCCGGCTGGGTGAGCACCCTGACTGGGGCACCAAGATTTTCAACTATGGCAAGACGGAGATCAAAAACTTTCTGATCGCCAATGCACTGTTCTGGCTGAAGGAATTCCATGTGGACGGAATCCGTGTGGACGCGGTGGCTTCCATGCTGTATCTGGACTATGGGAAAAAGGACGGTCAGTGGCTGCCCAACAAGTTCGGCGGGAACAAGAACCTGGAGGCCATAGAATTCTTCAAGCATCTGAACTCCGTGATCCGGGGAACCTACCCGGGATTTATGACTATTGCGGAGGAGTCCACGGCATGGCCCAATGTGACGGGCGAGATCGGCGGGGAGGGGCTGGGCTTTACCTTCAAATGGAATATGGGCTGGATGCATGATTTCTGCGAGTATATGAAGCTGGACCCTCTGTATCGCAAAGGGAATCACTATGCCATGTCCTTTGCCATGAGTTATAATGAGAGTGAGAATTACATCCTGCCGCTGTCCCATGATGAGGTGGTACACCTGAAATGCTCCATGGTGAACAAGATGCCCGGCTATCAGGTGGACAAATACGCCAATCTGCGGGTGGGTTACACCTTTATGTTTGGGCATTGCGGCAAAAAGCTGCTGTTCATGGGCCAGGACTTCGGCCAGGAGAGAGAGTGGAGCGAGGAGAGAGAGCTTGACTGGTTTTTGCTGCAGGAGAAAAATAACCTGGGCATGCACAATTATGTGCGGGATTTGCTGGAACTGTACCGAAAGTATCCCTGCATGTATGAGAATGACAATTCCTGGGAGGGCTTTGAGTGGATGAATGCAGACGATGCGGACAGGAGTACCTATTCCTTTGTGAGAAAGTCTGAGAGCGGCCGCAACAATCTGCTTTTTGTGATGAACATGACTCCCATGCTGTGGGAGGATTATGTAGTGCCCGTGCCGAAGAAGAAAAAGTATAAGCTGGTGTTAAACAGTGACGATACCTGCTATGGCGGAAATGGCAACGCGGTTCCGGAGGAACTGACTGCGGCGGACGAACCCTGTCATTACCATGACTATACCATCTCCTTTGACCTGCCGCCTTACACAGCCGTGGTATTTCAGTTCTAGCACAGCTGTAAAGAAAACAGAAAATTGACCGAAATAATAGGTGAGTGCCTGTGCATTCACCTATTTTGTACATACGGAGGATTATACTAACGAGCGTTGGGATTTTCCAATTTACGCATGTCACATGCTGCATAAATATAGTAAACGGCATATGTCGTTGATCAGCATGTGACGAATGCGGAGGAAAATCTAACCGCTCGCGAGTATGAATTTTCCTTTCTGCATAGCGCGTGCTGCCGACCGTGCAATATGTGCTGTACAGTAATTGGGAAATTTAAATGTTCGTCAGTATAGTATGCGGGAAAGGGATGCTTATGAAAATAAATTTTGACCAGACAGTACAGACAAACGGTTCACAGGAATTACCTCACCATACCCGGAGGCAGCAGGCGGGAAGAGCCCACCGGGGGTATGGGGCTTATGTGGATGGCAGGGACAGTGTCCATCCCGGCAACGCATTGGGCAGTCGCTGGAACCAGAAACAGAAGGGCCGGGCGGCCCAGGGAAAAACGCTGGCGGAGCTTCAGGCCCAGGCCGGTGCGGCGGATGTGCAGATGATGCAGAACCAGATGACAGTGATGTCACATACCATGTCCGACGAAGATTATGCCCGGATGGCAAAGGAGGGGTATGACCCCCGGGAGATGGATCCCCGGGATGCAGTGACTATACTGGATAAGATTAAGGCCGAACTGGTGAAGGCGGGCTGCCATGTGGCGGGATATACGGATACGCTGGATATGGACACCCTGGCGGCGGCCGTGGGAGACAGAGGGCTTGCCCAGGCGCTGCAAAAGAGCTTTGAGGCAGTGGATATCCCCCTGTCCATGGAGAACGTGGATAAGGTCATGCAGGCCCTGGATCTGGCCGAGGGGCTGGAGGCACCGGACGAGGGGGACTGCTATTACATGGTCAGCAGCGGCATGGAGGCCACGATCAGGGAATATTATCTGGCGGAGGCCAGCGGCTGTGCCGTGGAACAGGAGCAGCAGGCAGAATATTTTGACGCGGAGGTCAAGGGCTATATGACCCGGAATATCGGGGGGCAGTCCGGGAATGGAAAGGATGCCGTATCGGCCCGGGAGGACATGGAGTCTCCCGATCCCCAGGAGATTGACAGGCTGCTGGCTTCCCTGGGCTGTGCCGGGACTGAGCAGGAGCAGGAGGCCGCAGAGTGGCTGATCCGGAGAGGGCTCCAGGTGGACCGGGACAGTCTGAGAAGGGCCATGGAGATCCGGGGGGTATCTTTCCCGCTGCAAAATGAGCAGGTGGTGCAGGCTGCTGCTGCCGCCATTGCGGACGGGCGGGAGGCTATGGAGGGTAATTTGGCGGACACCAGATCCATCCGGCAAAAGGCAAATGATCTGATGGCTTATTACCAGAGCAGCGATGCGGAGCGCCGGATCAGTGATCACAGGCTGCTGGAAGAAATCCGGCTGCGCATGACGGTGGAGACCAATGTAAAACTTTTGGATAGCGGTTTTTCTATTGACACGAAGCCCATTGAAGAGACGATAGAGGCGCTTAAACAGGCCCAGCAGGAGCTGGCCCGCGCGTTTTTCCCGGAGACAAAGTATACGGACCAGGAGGCCGTGGACCGTTACCGGCAGCTGGAAGCTGCCTGGCAGGTGGCGGAGGAACTGCCGGGGCTGCCCGTGGACACCGTGGGGCGCTGGCAGGAGAGACTGCAAAGCGGGGCATCGGAGGATGCGGTTTCAGAGGACCGGAGTCTGGAGGAGTTTCACCGGACGGGTAAGGCATTGCAGGCAGAATATGAAAAGGCGGGGCAGCGCTATGAGTCGGTCTGGACCGAACCCAGGGCAGACATGGGAGACAGTATCCGCAAAGCTTTTGCCAATGTGGACGATATTTTACAGGATCTGGGCTTTGAACTGACAGAGGAGAACCGCCGGGCTGTGCGGGTGTTGGGCTATAACCGGATGGAGATCACGCCGGAGCATGTGGAGGAGATCAAGGCGGCCTGTGCCACAGTGGAGGAAGTCACCAGGAGAATGACGCCGGCGGCGGTACTGCGCATGATTCGGGATGGGGTGAATCCGCTTGAGCAGAGCCTGCCCCGGCTGCAGCAATATTTTGAAGAGCAGGAGCAGGGGCAGGAGTCCCGGCAGGAGACGGAGCGGTACAGCCGTTTCCTGTACAGACTGGAGAAAAAAGGGGATATCACTCCCGAGGAGAAGAGTGCCTTTATCGGCTGTTACCGGCTGCTGCGCCAGATTGAGAAGGGGGACAGCGCCGCCATCGGCAGCATTGTGAACACCGGGGCGGAGTTGAATTTTTCCACATTGCTGTCGGCGGTGAGAAGCCGCCGGGCAGGACGTACCAACACACTGGTGGACGATGCGGTGGGTGCCTTGAGCCGTTTACAGGACAGAGGTGTTCGGATTGACGAGCAGATTAATCTCGGATATGCCCGGGAGTGGAACCGGGTGCTGGAGGAGGCTGCCAGGCCGGAGGATCAGCCCGGGATGACATCAGGGCAGGACAACCGGACACCGGATGCCGCCGGGCAGGAGAGTGGTCGGATGCCGTATGCTACGGAGCAGGAGAGCGGTCGGATGCCATATGCTACGGAGCAGGAGGGCGGCCAGGCACCCGGGGAGGCAATGGGCTGGGACAGCGCCCAAATGCGCCAGGAGATGGCCGGGGCCGCAGCGGCTTCCCGGGAAATCTATAAGGAACTGGACCGTGCCCAGGAAACGCCTGCGGTGGCCAATGTGCTGGCAGCCCAGGGCATGGAGGGGGAGATTCAGAAGCTTATGGGCCGCTGGAACGCGGGAAGCAGAGAACGGGAAAATCCCGCACAGCTTTGGCAGCGCCTGCATAAACCGGAGGAGTTTCAGAAAGCTTACCAGGAGACGGTGGCTGATCAGGAGGAGCAGACCCACCGTCAGATTCTGGAGGAGACGGACAGTCTGGTGGATGTGCGTTCCCTGCAGCTGATGACCAGGCAGCTACGCCTTATGGGAAACCTGTCCCGGTCGGAGGAGTACTATTTTCCCATGGAACTGGACGGAGAATTGGCGGCCATACACCTGCAGATCTGCCATGGGGAGCAGGAAAAGGGGATGGTGCGCATTGAACTGACCAGTGAGCGTATGGGCAGTCTGAAGGGCGAGTTTCAGGTCAAGGATGGCATCGTGAACGGCTATTTCGTTGGAAATCAAGAGGAAACAGTTATGAATCTGCGCCGTTCGTCCGATATATTTGGTAGTTATCTGGCAGAGGGATTACAGCCGGGCCAGGTGGAATATGTACTTAATGCGTCAGGGAAGACGACCATGTCCTGGGACAGGTCTGAGGCGGGGGATGCGGTATCGCAGGGAAGCCTGTATGCGACGGCCAAAGCCTTTCTGCAGACGGTCAGGGATGTGGAGAAGCAGACGGAAGGGAATCCGCAGAACTTATAAAACAGCATATTCCAAAGCAGCGCACAGATCCATGTCCGGCCGTCGGAGCGGGCAGAGATGGATCGCCGGAAAAGTGTGCCGGGAGGGAAGATGCGGAACTCTAAACAGCATATTCCCTTCCGGCACACAGATCCATGT
>CAMWSA010000061.1 GCA_947176785.1 uncultured Lachnospiraceae bacterium | reverse complement strand
ACTTCATGCCGATCACCAGCTTGCTGACACTGATGGGTTCCCTCTCAAAGCCCGCCGCATAGTCGATCAGCCCCTTGATGAGTTCCACCGCATCCGCAATCTCATCCTCGGACTCCTGAGCCACCAGGAATTTCACCCTGTTTTCATCATACTCCCCGATATAGGGCTTAAGCACATCAATATTGCTGTTCTCACAGCCCAGCCCCAGCACCAGCACGCCGCCCGCATTGGGATGGTTAATCAGATCCGCCAGAATCGCGCGGGTGTGTTCCTGGTCATCCCCCATCTGAGAACAGCCGTAGGGATGTGGGAAAGCGATCACTTCCTCCACCGTGCCTTTGACAAAAGCATTGGCCTGTTTTGCTATGGCCGTGGCCACATTGTTGACACAGCCTACCGTGGGAATGATCCAGATCTCATTGCGCACGCCCACCTTGCCGTCCGGGCGGTTGAAGCCCATAAAGGTCGCTTCCCCCGAGGCGCTTTCCGCCGTCGTGCCATTTGCTTCCACTCCCTTCGCAGCGTTCCCGGCCTCTGCCACCGCCGCCACCGGCTCATAGCTGTACTCCAGCAGATCCCCCAGCGCCGTCCCCACATTGTGGGTGTGAATCCAGGCCCCAGCCGGAATATCCTCTTTGGCGTTGCCGATGCGGTAGCCATACTTGACGACTTCCCCGCCTGCCGGAATGTCACAGACCGCCATCTTGTGCCCGGCGGGAATCTCCTCCCGGGCGGTGATCCGAACGTCCGTGCCGGATACCTCCACCGCGATCGTCTCCCCCTGGGGGATAACATTCAACGCCACCACCACATTGTCGTTGTCATTTATTTTTAAGAAATTCTGCATAACGCCGCCCTCATACCATTTTCCTTAATATCGTCCAGATACGCCGCCACTGCGTCCGTCAGCCCCGGCACCTGGTTCAGATCCTGCCCGTGGAAATCCTCCCTGCCCAGATAAGCGGTGACAAAGCTGCGGGTGTCCTTGCGGCAGTTGTCGCGGAAGAACTCCAGCACAGGCATATCGTCCTTGATCAGATAAGCTTCACCATTTCTATTGCCAATCAATGCGCCGTCCTTGATCTCGTCGCCGCAGTAGAAGGCCATCAGCGCGGCGATGGAGAATGTCATATGTGCCGGGAGTTTGCCGAACTTATCCACATAGCCCAGCAGACTGGGCAGGCATCTTGCCCTCCACTTGGACACGGAATTTAAGGAGATAGCCAGCAAGGCATGATCCACGTAAGGGTTGTTGAAACGGTTTACCACCTCTCCCGCAAATGCTTTTAACTCCTCCTCCGGCAGCGTCAAGGTGGGAATCACTTCATCAAAGATGGTCTTGTTCATAAAGTCACGGACATCCCCATCCTCCATGGACTCTCTCACGATATTGTTGCCGCAGAGCCAGGAAGCCAGCACGAAGGACGTGTGAGCACCATTCAGGATGCGAACCTTCCTCTGCTTGTAGGGATGGTGGTCATCGGTGAACACAACAGGCAGCCCTGCGCCGGGCAGGTCAAACTCCCTGCTGATATCCTTGTCCGACTCGATGACCCACAGGGCAAAGGGCTCGCCGGTTACCATGATGTGATCCTCATAGCCCAGCTTCTCCCACTCCTCCTGCTCCGTGGCGCGGGGATAGCCGGTGACGATGCGGTCCACCAGCGTTGCGGTGAATACACACGCCTCCTCCACCCATGTTTTGAAAGCGTCGGACAGGCCCCAGTTGGCGATCTGCTGCATCACGCATTTCTTCAGCATGATGCCGTTGTCGTCAATCAATTCCACCGGGAGCATCACCAGACCCTTGGAAATGTCCCCCCGGAAGGTCTCGAACCTGTGATATAAGAACTTGGTCAGCTTGCCGGGAAAGCTCCTGGGGGGATTCATCTCAAATTTATCTTCGGCATCATATACAATCCCGGCCTCCGTGGTGTTGGAGACAACAAAACGGAGTGTATCAATCTCCGCCAGACGCATATACTTGTCATACTCATGGATAGCGTCCACCGCATCGGCCACGCTGGTCACCACCCGATTGATGATCCTGGCCTCGCCGTCCACATTGCCCCGCAGGGAGACGGTGTACTGGCAGTCCTGCTTATGGAACATATCCAGATTGCCGAAATCAATGGGTTTGATCAGGACGATGTCCCCGTCAAACCTGCCCTGCTCATTGGCAATGTCGATCATGTAATCCACAAATGCCCGCAGGAAATTTCCCTCCCCAAACTGTACGACCTTGACTGGCCTCTCCTTCTTACCGGTCATGCTCTTGTTTAATACGTCCATAACTCCTCCTCTTTTCTGCTGTCCCCAGCTTCTCTCAGTATGCCGCCTCACTCAACTCCGGCAGCGCCGGGGCAGGACCGCACTCCGCACCGGTTCCAACACCCTTCCCGGCCGGTGCCTGTCATTGTCAGGCCGGGCCCTGTCCCGTCTGCCCGGACCCAAACGGGCGCACACTGGATTGTTACATGGCTATTTTCTAAAAAAGCCGCACTTTCATGACATTTTTCATGTAAGTACTTACAATTTCAATTTTACTTCTAAACCCCTCATTCGTCAAGAACATAAAAATAGTTCTTGAAAATTTTTTCGAGATTCGTTATAATTCAAAATAGAGCAAATACTGTAACCACTTACAAATATTTTTTCATTGAGATGGGGCTTGTGCGTATGACAATATATGATATATCCGAAAAAGCAGGCGTCTCCATCGCCACTGTGTCCAGAGTACTCAACGGCAGCAGTAATGTCAGCGAAAAAACCAAGCAGAAGGTTTTGGATGTCATCAATCAATGTGAATACACCCCCAACGCTTTTGCCAGAGGTCTGGGGCTCAATACCATGAAAACCATCGGCATTATGTGCGCCGACTCCTCCGACCTGTATCTTGCCAAAGCCATCTATTATATTGAACAGAAGCTGCGGGCCAACGGATATGACAGCATCCTGTGCTGTACCGGCTATGGCCTGGAGAGCAAGAAAAGCTGCATGAACCTGCTGATCACCAAAAAGGTGGACGGCATCATTCTGGTAGGTTCCAATTTTGTCTATGACAAGGATACGGAAAACCGGTATATTCTGGATGCCGCCGCACAGGTTCCGGTAATGCTGCTGAACGCCGCGCTGGAGGCCCCCAATGTGTACAGCATCCTGTCGGATGATTTTTCATCCGTGTACGAGGCCACTGTGCAGCTGATCCAGTCCGGGGTGGAGGACATCCTGTATTTTACCAATTCCACCTCCTACAGCAGCAAGAAAAAAATGGCGGGCTACCGCAGCGCCATGGAGTCACAGAAGCTGTTCAGAAACAACAGTATGATCCAGTTTTACCAGGGTTCCCATGAAGATATCCACGCCATGTCGGAACATCTGATGAAGCTCTACCAGAAGGGACTGCAATTCCACGGCATCATTGCTTCGGACGACTGCCTGGCCATGGGTGCCGTCCGCTTTGCCCTGAATGCCGGACTGTCCATCCCGAGAGACCTTTGCGTCATCGGATACAATAACTCCCTGCTGGTACACTGCTGCGAACCGGAGATGTCCAGCATTGACAATAAGCTGGAAACACTGTGCCAAAGCCTGATCCTCACTCTGATGGGAGTGCTGGGCGGCAGGGAGATGCCCAAGCAGACCGTGTTTTCCGGGGAAGTGGTCCATCGGGGCACCACCCTGGCCAGCAGCCGCGACTGCCAGAAATAGCGCCGGGATTTTTTCGGTATCAAAAGCGTCAAGCTATCACATACAATATAAAGATGGAGGGAAGTAAAATGAAAGGTTTTATGGACAAAGATTTTTTGCTGGAGACTGAGACTGCCCGGAAGCTGTTCCATGACTATGCCGAGACCACTCCCGTGCTGGACTACCACTGCCACATCAATCCCAGGGAGATCGCCGAGGACAGACAGTTCGACAACATCACCCAGGTATGGCTGGGCGGCGACCACTACAAATGGCGCTTCATGCGCTCCTGCGGTGTGGACGAGAAATACATCACCGGGGATGCCTCCGACTATGAAAAGTTCTGCAAGTGGGCGGAGTGCCTGGGCAAGGCCATCGGAAATCCCCTGTTCCATTGGAGCCATCTGGAACTGCAGAGATACTTTGGTTACACCGGCGTGCTGAACAAAAAGACTGCCGATGAGGTATGGAAGCTTTGTAACCAGAAGCTCCAGGAGCCTTCCATGAGCGTGCGCAACCTGATCCGTCAGAGCAATGTGACTTTGATCTGCACCACCGACGATCCCATTGACTCTCTGGAATGGCACAAAAAAATTGCCGAGGATGAAAGCTTTGAGGTGAAGGTGCTGCCTGCCTGGAGACCCGACAAGGCCATGAATATCGAGAAGCCCGACTACCTGGACTATCTGGATAAGCTGGCCGCCACCGTGGGAAAGAGCGAGATTATCACCTTTGCCCAGTTAAAGGATGCCCTGAAGGAGCGTATGGCTTACTTTGCCTCCATGGGCTGCAATGTATCCGACCACGCCCTGGAGTATGTGATGTACTGCCCCGCCTCCGACGACGAGATCGAGGAAATCTTTTTAAAGCGCCAGAACCGCATGATCCCCACCAAGGAGGAGGAGTTGAAGTTTAAGACGGCATTCATGCTGTTCGTGGGCAGAGAGTACGCAAAGCTGGACTGGGCCATGCAGCTGCACTACGGCTGTAAGAGGGACAACAATACTCTGATGTACGAGAAGCTGGGACCTGACACCGGCTACGACTGCATCAACAATTACGCTCCCTCCTCCCAGATGGCTGATTTCCTGAACGCGCTGATCAAGACGGATGAACTGCCCCGAACCATCCTGTACAGCTTAAACCCCAACGACAACCAGGCCATCGGCTCGATTCTGGGCTGTTTCCAGGACAGCACGGCGGTGGCCAAGATCCAGCAGGGCAGCGCATGGTGGTTCAACGACCACAAGACCGGGATGCAGGATCAGATGATTTCCCTGGCTAATCTGGGCAATCTGTCCGGTTTCGTGGGTATGCTGACCGACTCCAGGAGCTTCCTCTCCTACACCAGGCATGAGTACTTCCGCCGCATCCTGTGCAACCTGATCGGCAGCTGGGTGGAGAACGGGGAATTTCCGGATGATATGGATATCCTGTCCGAAATTGTCACGGATATCTCCTACAACAACGCAAAGAGATATTTTAAGTTCCCCTTATAAGGGATTCGTACATCTTACAAAGGGCCAGGCTCCTCTGCGGAGTCCGGCCCTTTCATTGAAGGGACAAAAAATTTGGATGTCACACCTCCAAATACGGATCGGCGCAATAACATGGGCATCCCATGTTCGCAGGGAAGAGGTAATCTATGACGGCATTTACATGCAGAGGACGGTCTGATATTGAAAACATCATCGTCTACAAGGGAGTGCGGGGAGATAATACACCCCTGCAGCCTGACCACTATCACGGTTTTTATGAAATCTTCTGCCTGCTCTCCGGCAAGTGTCGCTTCCTGCTCCGGGATCAGGTCCACGAACTGGAGAAGGGGGATCTGGTATTCATAGCCCCCGGCGAGGTACACTATTCCCGGTACTACCCGGGCATAAACTGCGAGATGGTGGATATTTTATTCAAAAAATCTTTACTTTACAAGGATGTGGTCGGAGATGCCACCTCTTTCATGGGCAGCATTCCCAGCCTGTATCTGGAAGAATACTTTGATCTGCTCAGCCACATGCTGTCAGAATCTACGGGACTGGACGAGTATTCCGCCGATTTTACCACCTGCTACCTTCAACAGCTGCTGCTGTTCCTGGCCCGGCACTCGATCATGCACCAGCCTGAACCGGAACTGATCAATGTGCGGGACGCGGATATCCAGCAGGCTACCCGATATATCTACCGGAATTTCCGCCGCCCTCTGACCCTGGAGGCCGTTGCCAAGGTTGCCTCCTTAAGCCCTACCTATTTCAGCAAGAAATTTAAGCTGGTCACGGGCATGGGCTTCAAGGAATACCTGAACTACGTTCGTTTAAAGCACGCACAGACCGCCCTGCTTACCACCGGCAACACCATCACGGATATCGCCCTGGAATGCGGCTTCAACGACAGCAACTATTTCAAGGATCTGTTCAGGAAGGTATATGGACGCTCCCCTAGAGAATATCGGAAGAACCCTGACCCCTCCTGATGTGGCAGGGCATGTCCCTTCCGTTTTCTCTATACCCCTTTCCAAAACACTTGGCAATAGGCAAATGTGAAACGTTCTCCGCAAGTGACGTGGCTGGTCAGTATATACAAAAACCACCAATCCACAGACTAATACCATTTGTTTTGCAAACAGACATCTGCGATGGCAAGTGCAATAGCCAAAAACGCCAAAAGCCTGTATCTGCTAATTATCACAGATACAGGCTTTTTATCTTCAGGAGCGGTTAGATTTTCCTCCCTGTACGTCACATGTTTCCCGAGTATGCGGCAGGGGCGTGCAGGCATTGGGAAATCTTAGCGCTGCTTAGTATATATGCCGCAATAACACAGCTGCTTATGCTTCTCAGTAGTTCATGGCCTGCTCCTCGCCGTTTAACACGCGGAGCGCTCCCTGGGCCAGGGCCAGCAGTTCATCTTCGCCGGGATACACGGTCACGGGAGCAATCCAGCCCGCCCTCTCTTTCAGGGCATCGCACACATCCGCTCCATAGGCAATGCCGCCGGTGAGGATGATCTGATCCACCTTGCCGTTTAACACACAGGCCATGGAACCGATATCCTTGGCTACCTGGAGCAGGAAAGCCTCCTTGGCCTCTGCGGCCCTGGCATCCCCCTCGTTTGCACGCTTTGTCACCTCACGCATATCGTTGGTGCCCAGATAGGCATTGAAACCGCCCTTGCCCACGATCTTGCCATATACCTCCTTTTCGGTATACTGGCCGCTGTAGCACATCCTGATCAGCGCGCCGCTGGGCACTGCCCCTGCACGCTCCGGGGAGAATGCGCCGTCGCCGTCCAGGGCGTTGAACACATCCACCACCTTGCCGTACTCATGGGCACCCACGGACACGCCGCCGCCCATATGCACCACAATCAGACGCAGGGCTTCATAGGGCTTGCCGTTCTCCCTGGCATATCTCTTGGCAACCGCCTTCTGGTTCAGCGCATGGAACACGCTGGTGCGGGGCAGCTCCGGCACTCCGGAATATCTGGCGATGGGCATCAGTTCGTCCACCACCACGGGATCTACGATATAGGAGGGGGCACCGATGGAATCGCCGATCTCTCTGGCCAGGATGCCGCCCAGATTGGAGGCGTGCTGGCCCTGTACACCCGCCTTCAGGTCCGCCAGCAGTTCATCGGTCACGGCATAGGTGCCGCCGGGGATGGGTTTTAACATGCCGCCCCGTCCCACCACCACATTCAGGGATTTGATATCAAAGTTCTTTTCCTCCAATAAGTCGGTGATGATCTTCTTGCGGAAATCCTTCTGATCCACGATGGATGCGTACTGGCTGATCTCCTCTGTGGAATGCCGCAGGGTCTCCTCAAACAACAGGTTCTCATCCTCAAACACGCCGATCTTGGTGGAAGTGGAACCGGGATTAATAATTAGGCTTTTCACTGACATCTATTTTTCCTCCTATTTGAAGATTTTAATTCTTATCGCTTTTTCACGCTTTTTTATCGTTTATATCTTCCGCAGTCCCGGTATCCCTTTTACGCTTTTTCTCTACCCAGGCTGTGATGGCGGCATCAATACCCTCTGAAAACAATTCGCCCGCCATTTCCAGGACCTCTTCGACAATAAAATTCATGCGCCTATTCTCCCTTGGCCATCTCCGCTGCCACCACAGCCGCCAGAGCGATGGAATTCACCTTGGTCTCAAAGGAGTCCGAGCGGCTGGTCAAAATAACCGGCACTTTGGTTCCGGTCAGGATGCAGCCGTTTTCCGCCTTGGTCATATGTACGATGGCCTTATACACATTGTTGCCCGCATGGATATCCGAAAACAGCAGGATATCCGCATCGCCCTGGATCTTGCGGTCGGTTGCGCCCTTGTGCTTGGCCGCCTCGGGATCAATGGCCAGATCCAGGGACAGCGGGCCGTCCACGATACAGCCGGTGATCTCGCCTGCCTCGTTCATGCGGGTCAGTTCCGCGGCATCCACGGTGACGGGCATCTTGGGGTTTACCACCTCCACTGCCGCCAGAGGAGCCACTTTGGGACACTCCACGCCGCAGGCTTTGGCTACGGGCACGGTGTTGTTGATGATATGCACCTTATCCTCCAGGGTGGGATAGGTGATAAATGCCACATCCGTCAAAAACAGCAGCTGCGGGATGCCCGGCACCTCAAACACGGCCACATGGGACAGGGGATTGCCCGTGCGCAGGCCCACTTCCTTGTCCAGCACACTCTTTAAGAAGTTCTTGGTGTCCACCAGGCCCTTCATGTACATGTCAACCACACCGTCATGGGCCAGCTTCACTGCCTTAAGCGCCGCCTGGGTCATATCCGGCTCGTCGATAATCTGATAATCGCTCAGATCCATATTCATCTCCGCTGCGATCTCACGGATCCTGGCCTCGTCGCCAACCAGAATGGCATCCGCAATCCCCCTCTTCCTGGCCTCCCAGACAGCGTGCAGCACTGCCTCATCCTGGGCAGCCGCCACAGCCATCTTTTTCATGCTGCATTGTTTTACCTTGTCGATAATATCATCGAATCTCATGTGCGCTTCCTTTCCTGCGGCCTTTCGTCCGGGAGCAGCATTTGTCACGGCTGCTCCGGCCGCAATCCCGTTTTCTTTTTGCTTTCTCCGCGGTGGGTCTGCCGTCACGGGCGATGAATCCTCCATCGCCCGTGACGGCGCTTTCATCGCCATCGTTAAAATAATAACACAGCAATTTGGGAAATGCAATACCGGTTTAGACGCAAAAAAGCAGAAAAAAGCAGTGTTATTCCACAGGTAATTCTCCAAATGGACGCCTGTATAAAATTGATCCATAAACTGTCACAGCAATGCAATGATTTCATCCAGACTTTTTGCTTTGGCATACAGAAGTTTTTCCAGTTCCGGTCCTGCGTCTGTCTGGTCCGGGACCATCACCACCCGGCAGCCCGCCCGGTGGGCGCTGAGAACGCCGTTGGGAGAGTCCTCCACTGCCATACAGTCCCGGGGATGCCTGCCCAGCTGCCGGCAGGCGTGAAGGTAGATGTCAGGGGAAGGCTTACCTTCCTTAACCATAGTCGCGGAGATCACCTGCTCAAAGTAGTCACGGATTCCCAACACGCCCAGGTACTTTTCCGTCCGTTGCAGGTCTGTGGCTGTGGCGATGGCGCTGCGGATTCCATGCTCCTTAAGCCATGTCAGCAGCTCCAATGCCCCGGGCCTTAACTCGATCCCCTCCTGTTCCAGCCGCTTTTCCATCAGGGCTTTGCGCCGCTCCCGCACTGCGTGGTAGTCCAGCTGAGGGCCAAACATTTCCCGCAGCCGGGCCGGAGCGAAGGGCCGGCCCAGGCTCCGCATGGACAGCGCCTGTTCGTCCGTCATCTCGTACCCGAACTCCTTCAGGGCCATAGGCCAGAAGATCCGATAATATTTCTCCGTGTCGATTAAAGTGCCGTCCATGTCAAAGATTACGGTGTCGATATGCATATGAAATATTCTCCTCTCCAACGTGCATTCAATTTTTTGCGTCCCGGGTACATCTGTAATATTCGCCTTCGCCCACAATGAACCCATGAGCCACAGCGCCTCCTATAGCTCCTGCTGCTTTCTGTTTTTTATACTTATCATCGGGATTTTGGGCAACAAGCTGCTCATAAAGCTTCTTTTTGTCGCATATCTGGTCTTTTGTAGATAAAACGCTTGTGATCATCTGTTCCTCCATTCTACCAGGATTCGCCTGATCTGTCTGAGTTCATCGCAGTCCTTATCTCTGAGCATCATTTCGCACATAAGCTTAGCCATCTCGGGCAAATCCACGTCGTTCTCCTCTATTCTACCGGTATTTTTAATCGAGGTCCTCTCCCTCATCAGCACATCAAGATAGTTTTTTTGCAGCAGCAGGAGCATATATTGTACCCGAAGCACTTTAAACCCTGCTTCCCTCAAGTCTGCAAGCATTTTTCGCCTTACTTGATCCAACGCCGCCTTCGTCTCCTCACCATATCTGGCCTGAAGATTCGTGAAAACCGGAGCTTCCTGGATGTCTTCCAGTCCGGCAAGAGAGGAGCGCACCGCTTTCCAATCCTCCACCTTCTCCGCTTCCCTGACTTCTCTCTCAAATACAGCGGCCCGGGACATGTCCTGTGAAACATCATATCTTTTTATCAGATATTCGCAAACACAGTTTTTTTTGTTGGTCTTGACATTAATAAGATAGTCCATATCTGCTCCTTTCGTTGCAGTCGGTATTTTTGGAATATCATTTGTTGCTTTTAACTATATACTATTTCCGGTATGAAGTCAATACCGTTTTTAAAAATCATTATCTGCACGGCGAAGGTTCTTTGCCTGCAGCACAAAAACAATGTGCCGCAAGCCGACTGAATGTCAGCCTTGCGGCACATGCTTAGTTTTCCGAGGCCGCTGACTCTGTCTCCTGCGCCGCCGGAGATTTATCAGCTGCCTGTGTCCCTTCTGTAACCTGCTCCTCCGTCTGTCCGTCCCCTGCCTTCTTCTGTCCGGGAGCAGTGCCGGGGTGTCTGCGTTTCCTGCGCTTAACCAGCCTGCGGATTATCACAGTAAACGCCAGCAGAACCGCCGCGCCCCCTAAAACGTAATACCGCACGGGAATCCGGGGTGTGACCTCAATTACCTGAAAACCGCCCGGACGCTCCAGGTCAAACACCACATAGCTGCCCATCACCCTGGTCTCTATTGCCGCATCCCTTCCGTCCTGCCGCAGCCGGATCTCATAGTGATCCGGCAAAAGGCTCTGATGCAGGCGCACACTTACCGGCTGGTTATAAAGCCCTTCCGCAGTGCGTACCCGAATGTCATAAATGTCCCCCTCATCCACTGTGATCTGCAATGCATCCTCCGGGTAGAAACGCCCTTCCACCAGAATCGCCGCCTGATCCTCCGCCGATTCCAAGGCCCCTGCGGATAATGCGGTGACCCACTTGGTATACTCTGCAGCTAACACCTGACTTTCCGTGATGTGGCTGTAGTCGATCTCCGGCCACTGCCCATAGCAGCCCTCTTTTTCCGGCAGTTCCGGCAGCTGGTCCGCCGGCAGGCTGCTGCCATGGGGCACCTGCAGAGCAGCCACATCCTCCTGGAGTTCTCCGTCCTCATCCAGCACCACAAAGTGCAAAGTCAGCAGGCGGAATTCCTCGGGCAGCCCTTCCCGCGCGGCGAACTCCTCATACGCCAGCGGAATTGCACCGCCCCCATACCCTATGCCATCTATTCCGGCCACGCTGTCGTCCACATAATAGTTGTCATACAGCAGTCCTTCTTCCCGCAAATCTCCTGCAATGGCTCCACGCTTCTCTCCTTTGGCTTCCAGGTTGTTCATGGCGTCGCAGTAGTAGATTTCACTGCCCATACCCACAATGCCGCCCACGTAACTTTTGCCCTCCAAAAACCCTGTGCTGAAGCAGCTGCGGATGGTATAGTCGGATCTCCCTGCGATACCGCCCACATAGCTGCCGCCGGTACTCTGGATATTGGCATAGGATTCGCAGGAAACAATAGCGCCAAAATCCGCTTTGCCCGCTATGCCGCCCACATAGTTTCTTTTGGCGGTGACCCGGCCCTCGTTTCGGCTCTCCCGCACCACGGCCTTGATGCTCTCCTGGATGCTCAGGCTTTCCACCCCCGTGAAGGTGATGTCGTCTTCAGGGTCCAAATCATGTTCTGTGGCGATCTGTCCCACAATACCTCCCACATTGGTATCCGCCTCGATCAGTCCCCGGTTCAGGCACAGGGTAATTTTGCCCTGCTGGAAGCTGGCGGTGTCATACCATTTTTCTGTCACTGTATCCCCGGCCTGCACCGTCACTTTTTCCTGCCCGGACTGCCCCTGGGAGGGCTGCTGGCCGCCCTGGGAAGACGGGTTTTCTGCTTCCGGTTCCCCGGCCCCTATATTTTCAATATCCTTGCTGGCAGCTTCGTCTGACGTATCGTTGACGGTAATCCCCTCATAGCTGAAGAGATCGTCCCGGATCTCGCTGATCAGGCGACGCAGCTTCCGGGCCTGGGCCACCAGGGCATCCGCGTCCGCATCCATCACCCCCTGGGCGGCATCCAGCGTATCCGTCAACTCGGCAAGCCGGTCCATGGCCGCTTTGAGTTCCAGGTTGAAAACCTCCAGATTGTGGGATACCTGGCCGTTTTGCCGGGAAGTGGTATCTGTTATATTATGTAGATGCCTGCTGGTGCCGTCCGCAAAATTAGACAGGGCATTGCGATACTCCTGGGTATACTCCGAAGGCTCCCAGTCAGGTTTTTCCCAGTCTGAAGGCTTATTCCAATCTTCCGGCTTATCCCAGTCCACATGGTCGTTGCCGCTGACGGAATCCAGGTCATCGCGCCAGTTTTCCAGCTGATCGCCCAGACCCTCACGGTCAGCCCCCGCAGAAGCCTGCCCGGCCTCCCGGTCTTCCGCCGCGGCCTGTTCTCCTGCCTGCCCGAGTTCCCGGCCTTCCGCCGTGGCCTGCTCTCCCGCCTGCCCGAGTTCCCGGCCTTCCGCCGTGGCCTGCTCTCCCGCCTGCCCGAGTT
>CAMWSA010000060.1 GCA_947176785.1 uncultured Lachnospiraceae bacterium | reverse complement strand
TTTGTATATATTGCCCAATCCCTGTATCCTGAACGGGAGTTTCGCAATCGCCTATGAACCAGGCGAATAGAAAGGAGCGTTTAGCTCGTATGAAAAAATTAGGGTTTGCATTGTTTGTGCTGGCCAGTCTGTTGTGTCTGGCCGGATGCGGAAAGGAGAACCCCGGCCCGATCATGGCGGACATCCAGGCCGGAACGGAAAACCTGTACATAAACGATTTTATTTTGCTGCAGTTTGAAGCTTTGGAGACAGAATACTGGAAGAACTCCCTTTTTTATGATACTTATGGAAGTAAGCTCTATATGCTGTCGACCTGCTCCGGGGAAGAAAGCGCCATGGGGGAGTTGTCCCTGTATGTCTTTGACGGAGACACGAAGGAGATCGTGCAGCAGCCTTTCGCTCTACAGATTCCGGACAGGGAAAACAGTTTTATAAAATCCATGGATGTGCGCAGCGGTGCCCAACTGTCCTTCCGCATGCATGACGACGAGGGGGATTTCCTGGTTATAACCGATACGGAGGGGAATATCCTCTCGGCACAGGATTCTTTTCCGGACCAGGATAAATACCCCTGGAATGCGGACATGCTGCAGCGGTATGCGAACCAGGCATATGACAGCGGGGACGGTTCCGCCATCCTCAGTCGGTGCAGGGATCAGGAGAACATTACGGAGTTGTTTCTGTATGATCCGGAAAGCGGGCAGGAAACCCCGCTGACAGTATTTGACGGGGAACTGGTTCGATCCCTGTGCATGGACGGCCCGGAAACAATGTATTATACCACACTGGAGAGCTTAAACAGATGGGATAAGGGCAGCAACACCCGGACCAAGCTGCTGGACCTGCATGCAAACGGCATCAGCGCCTCTCCCATATCCGGGAACCTGCTGGTCAATTCCCAAGGGGAGTTGCTGGTCTGCGAACTGGACGGCGAGATTCCCGGCATTTTTGTTCTGTCTGGAGAGAAAAGACAGAAGGAGGATGAACTGCGGATTGTATATCTAACAGGGACGGGGGATTCCAATTTGTCCAGGCCGACCCAGATGTTCTCCCTGACCCGCCCGGAGCTGGAGATTGTCCAGGAACTCTGTGAAAAGGAAGAGGAAAGAACTTCCATACGTAACCGTATTTTTACGGAATTGGCAACGGGCCGCGGCCCGGAGTTAATGTGGGTTCTTCAGGAGGATATGTATGACCTCTATGAAAAGGGCTTATTGATGGATATTTCGGAACTGATCCCCGATGACGCACGGGAGCAGCTGGTGCCCGGCTTGATCCAATCCGGGTCCTTGGACGACAAACTGGTGGGCATAAAGCTCTATGTCAACTATAATACGGTCATGGTTTCAGACGCACTATGGGAAGGGAGCTCCTGGACTTTAGATGATGTCATGGAGATCATGGAGTCGAAAGAGGATTGGGACTTTACCTTCAGTTACTTCTTAGAGGGTATGGATTCCTATGAACTGCTCAGCGAGGTTCTGCTGACAGACCTGGACGGCTCGGAATTCCTGGACACGGAACAGGGGTATTGCAATTTTAACAACCCGGAGTTTGTCAGACTGCTTGAGATCTGCAAGGAATACGCATACACGGAGTATGTGGGGCACAGCAGGGACGAACAGGCAGAGCAGTTAAAAAACGGGGACGGCATTGGGGAGGTTATGTGTTTTGTGGACGGCATCCTTGCCTATTCCGCATGGATGAACCGATATGAAGGCAGTGCGCACATGGTGGGCTTTCCAACCCGGGAAGGCGGGAAAAATTACATCATGGCCGACAATACTTATTTGGTTGTAAGCGCCCGGGCGGAGCATCTGGAGGAGATAAAGGAACTGATCTCCTATCTTCTGGGCTATGAAAACCAGTTTTATAACAGTTACATGAGTGTCAGGAGGGATGTTATAAGAGACAGCGTGGAGGAGAACGGCGAGAATCGGTATAGGTTGAAGGTATCTGCGAATGGGGATAGCTATATGGAACTGGATGCCAAGCCCGATGGAACCAGCTGGCTGGAGGATTATCTGTCCTTTATTGAAACCTGCCAACCGGAGCCGGGTTGGCGCTATACGCCGGTGGGAGTGATCATTTCGGAAGAGGTGCAACCGTATTTCGCCGGGGATAAAAGCGCCGGTGAGGTGGCGGAAATCATACAGAGCCGGGTGCAGCTGTATCTGGCTGAGTCCGGATAAAGAAAAATACCCGTAAAAAAATTCCGCAAGCCGCTTTGATTGGCGCTTGCGGAATTTTCATGCTTTATAGCTGCACCCATATCGCCACTGTACATTGACAAATACATAAATATTGTATATAATTTAGTACAATCCATGTATACAAAGTGCAACCAACGTACAAGGCCGGGAAAAGGCTTTGCGGTGCCGGAAAGGAAAGGCATTTATGGGGGTTTGAGAGGAGTGTTTGCCGAAGGAGGCAGATGGGAGTGCGGAAATTTTATGAATCGTGATGTAAATACATTGACCAGAAAAGCATATGCCAAGATCAATCTGGGACTGGATGTGGTAGGGCGGCTGGAGAACGGCTACCACCAGGTGCGGATGATTATGCAGGCCGTGGGACTTTATGATGTGCTGACCTTCAGGGCTGCAAAGAGCGGCATCGGGATTACCACAGACAGCGGGGAACTGCCCACGGGTGAGGACAATCTGATCTGTAGGGCGGCCCGGCTGCTGATGGAGACCTATGGCGTGGAGGCGGGGGTGGAGATCCATCTGGAGAAGCATATCCCCATCGCAGCAGGCATGGCAGGGGGCAGCACGGACGCTGCCGCCACGCTGCAGGGATTGAATGATCTGTTTGCGCTGCAGCTGTCTCAGGAACAGCTTCGGCAGCTGGGGGTGCAGATCGGTGCGGATGTGCCATACTGTATTATGGGCGGCACAGCTTTGGCGGAAGGGATCGGAGAGGTGCTGACACCGCTGCCGCCGGCTCCTCAGGGTACAATTCTGATTGCCAGGCCCGATATCCGGGTGTCCACAAAATATGTCTATGAGCATCTGGACGCCGGGGAGACATGGCAGCATCCGGATATTGACGGCATGCGGTCTGCCATAGAGAGCGGCGACCTGGCCGGGGTGACCGAACGCCTGGGCAATGTGCTGGAGACGGTGACAGTAGAGGCTTACCCGGTGATCGCACAACTCAAGCGGGAGATGCTTTCCTGCGGTGCCATGGGCAGCCTGATGAGCGGCAGCGGCCCTACGGTGTTTGGTATCTATGGCAGCGGGGAACAGGCCCGGGCCGCCCGCGACTGTCTGGAAAAAAAGGGATTGGCCAGGGAGCTTTTTGTGACCGGGTTTGTGTGAGGGATGAATGTCAGGATGCCTGAAGCGGTCGGATATTCACCGCCGGGCCTGCGGGTTGACAGGGAATATGCGGGACTCTATAGTAAACGACACAGGCCGTATACTATAAACAGGAGGTACTATGCAGGACAATTTGAGCATGCAGATGAATGAATTTTTGCCGTTGCGGGATGTGGTGTTCAATACCCTGCGCCAGGCAATTCTGACGGGGGAATTGAAGCCCGGCGAGCGGCTGATGGAGATCCATCTGGCCAATAAGCTGGGGGTCAGCCGCACTCCTATCCGGGAGGCGATCCGCAAGCTGGAGCTGGAGGGCCTGGTGACCATGATCCCCAGGAGAGGGGCGGAGGTGGCCCAGATCACGGAAAAGAGCATGAATGATGTGCTGGAGGTCCGCAGGGCACTGGACGCCCTGTGTGTGGAACTGGCCTGTGAGAGGATCGCGGAGGAGGAGCTTTTACGGCTGAAACAGGCTTGTGACGCTTTTGAGGCGGCAGTCCGGACCAAGGATGTCAAAAAAGTGGCAAAAGCGGATGTGGAATTGCACGATATCATTGTACAGGCCACGGGCAACCAGCGTCTGATCCAGCTGATCAACAATCTGTCGGAGCAGATGTACCGCTACCGTTTCGAGTATATCAAGGATATCAGCCAGCACCAGCGGCTGATTGACGAACACCGCATGATTTATGAAAGCATTGTAAAAAAAGACAGGGAAGGGGCAAGTCAGGCGGCCCATGTGCATATAGATAATCAGAAGAAAGCGATTATCGCACAGATCCGCAACGAAAAGAAAAACCGCTGAGACGCCAATCATGTATAAACGGCAAAATAAACGGCAATAACTCTGTTAAGGGAATGCTTCCGCCCAAGGAAGGTATCCGGAATGGAGTATTGTCTATGAAAAAAAGGTTTATCATAAGGCTTGCGTTGTGTATCTGTCTCTATGTGGGCTGTTGGGGGCTGGTCTACCCGGATCTGCTGATCACCCCGGACACCTGTAATGTGGTCTGCGAGGACGGGACAGGGGAGGAAACGCAAAAACAGGCCGGGCGAATGACTGCGGAGCAGCTGTACCAGGCATTGCAGGAGGCGGTGCCGGGGCAGATCCGCTATCGCAGCAGGCTGCTGGAATTACTGCAAAAAATATGTAAGTAAAGGAAGCTGCGGAACCCAGATAGGAGTAGATATGACAGTAGAATGGCAACACACGGACAAAAACGCGCCGATCGGTGTCTTTGACTCAGGGGTGGGAGGGCTGACGGTAGCCCGGGAGATCATGCGTCAGATCCCCAATGAAAAAATCATCTATTTTGGCGATACGGCCCGGGTGCCCTACGGCAGCAAGTCCAGGGAGACCGTGACACGTTTCTCCAAACAGATTGTCCGGTTCTTAAACACCTTTCAGGTCAAAACCATTGTGGTGGCCTGTAATACTGCAAGCGCCTATGCGCTGGATGAACTGGAGCAGGAGAGCGGTATCCCCATTATCGGGGTGGTAAAGCCCGGGGCCAAGGTTGCCAGCGAGGTCACCCGCAACGGCAGGATCGGGGTGATCGCCACGGAGGCCACCATCGGCAGCAAAATCTATAATCAGTACATAACGGAGTTGAATAAAGAGGTAACCATCTACGGGAAAGCCTGCCCGCTGTTTGTGCCGTTAGTAGAGGAGGGGCTGTGGGTGGACCCGGTGACGGACGAGATTGCGAGGCGCTATCTGTCAGAGCTGATAGACCTGGATATAGATACGTTGATTCTGGGCTGTACCCATTACCCGCTGATCCGTTCCACCCTACGCCGGATTGTGGGGGAGAAAGTGACATTGGTCAATCCCGCCTATGAGACGGCCAGAGAACTGAAGGAGCTGCTGGAGGGGAAGGGGCTGCTGGGCGACCACGCCCCGGTGCTGGGGGAGAACCAGTACCAGTTCTATGTCAGCGACATGGCGGAGAAATTTAAGAGCTTTGCCAATTCCATCATCAAGTATGGGATTTTATCGGCCAAGACCATACATATCGAGGAATATTAGCATTGCCCCATGTCCGGATACCTAGAGCAAACGACATAACAAATTTCTGCTTTCGGCCTTGCAAAAGCCATATTTGGAAGCTTTTGCAGGACCAAAGGCGCAGTTTCCAAGGCCGTGACAATAGACGGTCATATGTGGATTACCGGGTCTGTGTGAGGATGCTGCATAGTCGAACAGCATATGGCATGCGGGAAGGAAAATCTAACCGCCCGTGGGTATATGCAGGAAAGAGGAAAGTTGGATAACCAGAAAGTACAGATCATTGTTCAAACTATAAACAGGCCCTCGGGAGGCGGAGAGGCGGTTTCCTGGGAAAGCGCCCGGTGCCACCGCATGGAACTGAAGGCGGAAGGGGAGTACTATGAAAAAGGGGATGCTCACTACTGCCTGTATGAGGAACAGCCGGAGGGCTGGGAAGAACCCTGTAAAGCGATGCTGAAATGGAAGGGCACCGTTTTGGAGAGGCTGGTTCGGGGTAAAACGCCGTCACGGATGGTCTTTGAACCGGGAAAATGCCACCGCGATTTTTATCATACCCCCTATGGGAGCCTGCTTCTGGAGACGGAAACCGGCAGATTTGAGGTCACGGAGGGGCAGGATGCTTTTTTTCTGGTGCTTGAGTATGGCATCAAACAGGACGGGCTGCCTGTCTCCGAGAACCGGATGGAGATCCGCATTATGGGAATAGGGAAATGACATATACATTTGCCGATTTCAGACCAAAGGGCAGTCCGGGGAAATGCGAGGGCCGGCGCAGCTTAACGCTGCGCCGGCCTGCGGTTATTTCAGTGGCTTGGCACCGGCCTTCTCCTGGGCGGTTTCCCAAAGCTTTTTAAAGAAGCCCTTCTTTTTCTCAGGCTTTTTCTCGGATTTCCCGTGCAGGCCCCTCACATCCAACACGTAAATGCCGCTGACCACGGCCTTGACTTCCTTCTTCACCGGCACATTATCAAAGATTTTTTCATCGCAGATCAGCGACATAATCTGCGGTCCGATTTTGGCCTTGATGATGGGCATCTTGGAGTTGCGCATCAGCTTCGGCGTCTGGTCGATGACCATCTGCGGAAGCCCTGAATCCTTGATCTTCATGCGCTTTTTGTCGATAATCAGCATGGACAGGGTCTGCTTGTTCTGTTCCAGCATCTCCTGCTGCTCGGCCTGCTTCTTCTGTGCTTTTTTGCCCAGAAAATATAAGAGTACCACGACGGCTATAAGTACCAAGAGTACCACAAGTAAGACAATCTGATATGTTTTCATAAAACAGAGCCTCCTAATATTAGTATTTCGCGTATTCCAGTAACTCTTTTCCAAACATTGTATCATTCTTTGGAAGTGAAATCAACCAAGTTTTCCTACTCTTTATGATAATTTTAGAGATTTTCCGGGAAAAGTATGATATAATGAGCCTGGCTCTTTTGATAAAGCGCAGGGTACAGTGTTTTTATGCGGTATAAATCAAAAAGAGGCTGCGCAGCGCCGCGGGACTGGCCCGCGGTATGCAGAGTGAGGAGACTATGGAAGCGTTTTGGAGCAATTTTCAGACGGCCTGGGGATATGTGTCGGGGCATTTGATCCTGTGGAATATGTTGTTTGCGATCATTATTATTTTTTTCGAGCGGAAGGAACCCAGGAGCGTGTGGGCCTGGCTTCTGCTTCTGTATTTTATTCCCTTCCTGGGTTTTTTGTTCTATCTGCTGCTGGGAACGGACATGCACAAGCGGAAAATGTTCCGGATGAAGGAAGTGGAGGACCGGCTGAACGAGGAGGTGCGGGGGCAGGAGCATCGTCTGTTAAGCCGCCGTCCCGGGGAAAAGAATGAGGAGATTGACCAATACAGGGATCTGATCATGTACAATCTGGAGAGTTCCGGGGCAATGCTGACGCAGGACAATGAGATCATGATCTACACGGACGGTAATGCCAAATTTGACGCGCTGATCGAGGATATGCGGCAGGCCAGGAAATTTATCCATATGGAGTACTATATCATTAAAAATGATGTGCTGTTCCGGCGGATCACAGAGGTGCTTAAGGAGAAGGCGGCAGAGGGCGTGGAGGTGCGCATTCTCTTTGACAGCATGGGCTGCCGCACGGTGAAGAATAAATTCTGGAGACGGCTTAACAGCTGGGGAATCCAGACGGCGGAGTTCTTTCCGGCGCTGCTGGGGAGGCTGCAGCTGCGCGTCAATTACCGCAATCACCGCAAGATTGTGGTAATCGACAACAAGGTGGGATATGTGGGCGGCTTCAATGTGGGAAAAGAGTACCTGGGCCTGGACGAAAGGTTCGGCTATTGGCGGGATACCCATCTGCGGATAGCAGGCGGTGCCGTGTTTGGCTTGCAGCTGCGTTTTATATTGGATTGGAATTATGCGTCCGGGCAGAATCTGTTTACCGCCGGACATTATCTGGAAGAGATGGGAGCGGACAGCGGGGAGGGCTGCAAGGTGCAGATTGTCAGCAGCGGCCCGGATAATACCCAGAAGCAGATACGGGACAATTATCTGCAGCTGATCCACAGGGCAAAGCGCAGGATCAGTATACAGACCCCTTATTTTATCCCGGATGAATGCGTGATGAGCGCCCTGATGATCGCAATCCGCTCCGGCGTGGAGGTGCGGGTCATGATCCCCTGCAAGCCGGATCATCCCTTTGTGTACTGGGCAACATATTCCTATGTGGGGGATCTGGTGATGGCGGGGGCCAGCTGCTATACTTACGACGATGGCTTCCTGCACAGCAAAGGGGTGGTGGTGGACGACCAGGTGTTCTGTTATGGCACGGCTAATATGGATATCCGCAGCTTTTCCCTGAATTTCGAGGTGAATGCGGTGGTGTATGACGCAGGTATGGCCCAAAAGATGACGGAGCTTTTTGAGCAGGACCTGGAACATTGTTCCCAGGTCACCCAGGAGTCTTACGCCAGCCGCAGCCTGAAGATCCGCGTCAAGGAACAGATCTGCAGGCTGCTGTCCCCGCTGCTGTAAGGTATTTTTCGGACACGGGAAAAAAGGGGCTTTTGGCGGCGGCTATCCCCCTGGAGACCGGCACGGCTGTGAAAAGAAAAAATTAAGTCTTTTACTGAGGGCGGAATTGTGGTATAAAGGATATTGTATGCGGAACGATAAAGAGCCTGCAAAAAAGCAAGCGGAAATACGCCCCATGCTGCAAAACAGGGCAGCATGTGACGTGCAGGAAGGACAATCCAACCGTTCGTGAGTATGGAAAGAGGAAAAGATATGAGAAGAGGGATTGCGATCGTATTGGCTGCCTTGCTGGCGCTGGGCGCGCTGGGAGGCTGTGGCAGTCAGTCAAATGCACTGAAGGATATAAAGGTAGAAAAATACGTGACGCTGGGGGAATACATGGGGATTCCCGTGCAGGTGGCGGCGGTTGCCGTGGACCAGGCCCAGGAGGAGGAACTGATGAAAGCGCTGTACATGGACTCCGTCACGAAAGAACTGGGCGGTATCACGGACCGGGAAGTCGTTCTGGGCGATACCGTCAATATTGACTATGTGGGTAAAAAGGATGATGTGGCTTTCCAGAGAGGGACCGACAGCGGTGCTATCCTGGAAATCGGCTCCGGCCGGTTTATCGAGGGCTTTGAAGAGGGGCTGATCGGTGCCATGCCCGGCGAGACCAGGGATCTGGAACTGCGTTTCCCGGAGGGGTATGAAAATGCCGAACTTGCCGGACAGGCCGTTGTCTTCACCGTGACCGTGAATTTTATTTTGCCCACGGAGTACAGTGATGAGGTGGTTGCCGGCATCGGCGTTCCGGATATCACCACAGTGGAGGCGATGCGGCAGTTCGTGCATGATTATCTGGAGACGAATGCCCGGAACAACTACCAGGTCACGCTGGAGAATGCCTTGATGGAGGGCCTGGTGGACGGGTGTGTATTCCAGGAGATTCCGGCGGCAATCCTGGAGAAATACCGGAACAATGTAAAGGCCGGCCTGGAGGCGGACAGCGCCTCCATGGATGTGGATCTGGAGACATATTGCCTGTACAATTATAATATGGATTCGGAGTCTTTTCTGGATCAATACGCGGAGGTGGCAGCCAGGCAGAGCCTGGCTGTCCAGGCCGTGGCTAATCTGGAAAACCTGAATATAACCGATGAGGAACTGCAGGAGAGGCTGGAACAGTACGCATCCCAGGGCGGCTATAACACAGTGGAGGAATTTCTGGGGGAACTGGACAGGGAGGAATACCGGGAATACTTTATGTTTGAGAAGGTGCTGGAATTTTTGACTGAAAATGCCCGCATTACAGAATATTAAGCTTATGCGCACGAACGGTCGGATTTTCTTTCCGGAACAGCGCATGGAGCGTATGGGCCGGAAGGGAGTATGCGGAACGCAAAATTAGGAGGTATATAACAATGAATTTGACAGACATCAAAACCCTTTATCGCGACACGGCGGCCTACGCCGACAAAGAGGTTACTGTGGGCGGCTGGGTGAGGAACAACCGCGATTCCAAGAATTTTGGCTTCCTGGTAATCAACGACGGCACATTCTTTGAGCCGTTGCAGGTGGTATATAGCGACAAGCTGGATAATTTCGCGGAGCTTTGTAAGATTAATGTGGGAGCGGCCCTGATCATCCGGGGCACGATCGTGCTGACCCCCGACGCCAAGCAGCCCTTCGAGATGCAGGCGGCCCAGGTGCTGGTGGAGGGTCCCTCCGGCGCGGACTATCCGCTGCAGAAAAAGCGCCATAGCTTTGAGTATCTGCGCACCATTTCCCACCTGCGCCCCCGGACCAACACTTTCCAGGCGGTGTTCCGGGTGCGCTCTTTGATCGCCTATGCGATCCACAACTTCTTTCAGGAGAGGGGATTTGTGTATGTGCATACCCCGCTGATCACCGGCAGCGACTGCGAGGGGGCCGGTGAAATGTTCCAGGTGACGACCCTGGATCTTCAGAATGTGCCCAGGACGGAGGAAGGCCGGATTGACTTCGCCCAGGACTTTTTTGGAAAGCCTACCAACCTGACGGTGAGCGGGCAGCTCAACGGGGAGACCTTTGCCATGGCTTTTAAAAATATTTATACCTTTGGCCCCACCTTCCGGGCGGAGAATTCCAACACCACCCGTCATGCGGCGGAGTTCTGGATGATTGAGCCGGAGATGGCCTTTGCTGATTTGAAGGACGATATGATGCTGGCGGAGAGCATGTTGAAATATATTATCCGCTATGTGCTGGAGAATGCCCCGGAGGAGATGGCTTTCTTTAACCAGTTCGTGGATAAGGGGCTGATTGAGCGGCTGAATCATGTGGTCAGTTCCGACTTCGGCCATGTGACCTACACAGAGGCCATTGAGATTCTGGAAAAGCATAATGATGCGTTTGACTATAAGGTATTTTGGGGCTGCGACTTGCAGACGGAGCATGAGAGATATCTGACGGAGCAGGAATTCAAGCGCCCGGTGTTTGTGACGGATTATCCCAAGGAGATCAAGGCCTTCTATATGAAGCTGAATGAGGACGGCAGGACGGTGGCGGCCATGGACTGCCTGGTGCCCGGCATTGGGGAGATCATCGGCGGCAGCCAGCGTGAGGACCACCTGGAGGTGCTGGAGCAGCGCATGGAGGAACTGGGCCTGAAAAAAGAGGACTACGGTTTCTATCTGGATCTGCGCCGCTATGGTTCCGCGCGTCATGCGGGCTTTGGGCTGGGCTTTGAGAGATGCGTCATGTACCTGACCGGCATGGGCAACATCCGTGATGTGGTTCCGTTCCCCAGAACGGTGAATAACTGTGAACTGTAACAGCGCGGTTTCCGGGGTGTTAGGACTCCGATTGAGAAAGGGACTATGATGACGAATGGATCCGGAGTGAAAAAAAGCGTACTATCGGTGGCGTTGGCGGCGCTGATGATTTCCACTCTGTCGGGGGCCGCCATGGATACATGGGCCACCACTATAAAGGATGTGGAACAGGCCATTGAAGATACCGAGAACCGGCTGGATGAGATCAATGAAAATATTTCCGATCTGGAGGATGAGCAGGATCTTCTGGATGAGCAGATGGAGGATCTGAATGCGGAGATTGTCAATATCCTGACAAGTATTGATCTTTTGAGGGATGATATTGCTCAAAAGGAAGCGGATATCGAACTGACCCGGCAGGCGTATGAGGCGGCGCTGCAGAAAGAGCAGGAGCAGGCGGAGGCCATGGCCTTACAGATCCGCTTTATGTATGAGACAGGGGATGATACCCTGATGACCATGCTGTTTAGCAACACCAGCTTCAGCGATATGCTTAACAGGGTTACCTATGCGGAGAGCGTCAACGCTTACAATCAGGAGATGCTGAACCAATATGAGGCGACCAGGATGGAAGTGCATGATTTGTGGGATCAGCTGGAAGCCGAGAAGGTATCTCTGGAGGCCGATCAGGCGGAGTTGGAAGAACAGAAAGATTATTGTGACCGGCTGATGGCGCAGCTGCAGGAACAGTCCGACAACTTTGCGGCGCAGATTGCCAGGGCAAGGCAGGATGCGGCGGCGGCCAAGGCCCTGCTGCAGCAGGAAAAGAAGCAGCTGAAGAAGCTGCAGGAGGAGGAGCGGAGAAAAGAGGAAGAGAGACGGCGGCAGGCTGCCCTGGCGGCAGCGGCCCAGAATCCGCCCAAGGTCACGAACAGCACCAACTACGCTTCCGTCGTGGACAATGCCTCAGGAAGCGATAAGGGCAAGCAGATTGCCAGATACGCCCTCCAGTTTGTGGGCAACCCCTACGTGGCGGGGGGCACCAGCCTGACAAACGGTGCCGACTGTTCCGGTTTTACCTATCGCGTATATCAGGATTATGGCTATGACATATCCCGGACTTCCTATTCCCAGCGAAGCGACGGGCGAGGCGTGGATTACAGCGAGGCCCAGCCGGGAGACATAATCTGCTATGAAGGGCATGTGGCCCTGTATATAGGGGGCGGCAAGATTGTACATGCCAGCACACAGAGGACCGGCATCAAGGTCAGCAATGCCAATTACCGGCCGATTCTGGCGGTGCGGAGGATTATTTAGTTTTCCGCCAGCCCACCGGCAAAAGGATTTATAGGAGGTGTGGATCATCCCCCGGATGATCCGCACCTTTCGCCCTGTGTGCCTGTGGGGACAGGCAAAACGGAAGCCTGAGAAGCTTTAAACAGGAGGGCACAGGTTGAATAAAAATGCGTATTCAACTATTGATTTGAGTGTGCGCCGCAGCGCACGGAGGGGTAAGTGTGGAAGTAAAACTTCCACATACTGATTGGTGCAATATCGCAGGCGAGGCCAGCGATATACGGGCAGAGGTAAGTGTGGAAGTAAAACTTCCACATACTGATTGGTGCAATATCGCAGGCGAG
>CAMWSA010000059.1 GCA_947176785.1 uncultured Lachnospiraceae bacterium | reverse complement strand
GAGAGGCGCTGAGCAAGTATAATGCCGGCGGAGCAATGACGGAAAACGAGAGGGCGATCATTAATGCAGCGCTTAATATAGAACTTCCTCAGGGGATTGAGTCGGTGAAAAGCGGCTTGTTCGTAGAGAAAGAGAAGGGGAAGGATGAACCGGATAAGACGATCACTACCAGAGGTATTGCAGAGATCCCTGCCAATATGTTTGAAGGGTGTGAGAACCTGAAGGAACTGTATATATTAGGCGAGACCTCAACCATCGGTGATCATGCTTTTAAGGACTGTAAAAACCTGGAGAAAGTGGAGATTTCGTCCAATGTAAACACCATGGGCGTGAGACCTTTTGCAGGCTGTGAAAACGTGAAGGACGTGAGTTTCCAGGATGGGCCTAACTTCCGGTGTATTGACTCGATTATTTACGGCATGAACGGTGACCAGAAGAGTACGGTGGTGGAATGTCTGGAGGCCAGGGGAAAGAGTAATGGCTCTACCTATATAAAGGCCGAGGAAATGGCCGGTGTCATAGGGATTGCCAAGGAGTCGTTCTTCAATACAAACGTGGGTATTGTGGATCTGACGCAGTCTAATATCACGGAGGTTCCCGAGTATGCCTTTGCCGGAAACAGCCTTGTCGGAGACAGCGTTGATAAGGATACTGCTGCATCTAACCACCTGTTTGCCGTGTATCTGCCCAAAACCTGCCAGCAGATCAAAGTGAATGCATTTAAAAACAGCAGTATCAGTATGGTAGATATTCCGGCCAGTGTCTCTTATATAGACCCGGATGCGTTCAATACCACTGGCAACAGCCCTAAGGATGCGGCAGATAAAACGGCTGCGGGTTATAATCCGAATGATACAAGCAAAGAGCATGACGGGATTCACAGGGATCAGTATCATACCATTGAGTTTTCCTGTGAGAATCCCAGTACCGCTTACATGTATGCTACCAGCCCCAGTAACGGGAATATTAACCCTATAGATAAGCCGCTGGTAATAGAATTTGAGGTTACGTTTGTAGCTCCTAAAGACCCTGCTAATCCGGTGGGGGATTATGACACGCTGGATATCCAGACGGTGGTGGCCGGTGAGGATGCGGTTCCTCCTAATGATAAGCTGCCTGAATTCCCGGGCTATACGTTCCAGGGCTGGTATCCCAGCTACGAGGCTATTGGTAAGGATACCATCATTGAGGCCCGTTACAGGGCGAATGACCTGGAGGAATCTAAGTTTACCGTTACCTTTATGGATGAAGACGGTGTGACGGTATTAGGGACCGAGCGCGTATTCCCGCACGAAGATGCAAAGGGATTTGTTCCTACCAAAGAAGGTTATCGTTTTGTGGGCTGGGCCCCTCCGATTACCGATATTACACAGGATTTGACAGTAATTGCGAAATATGAAAGAATTGACTCCGATGAGGGTAAATTTACGATCAATTTCTATGCCTGGAACGAGGAGACAGGCAAGAATGACAATCTGTTTTATTCGGTTCGCCTTGCACCGGGGGATATGGTTCCTGATATCCGAATACCGGAACGGCCGGGTTATACTTTTACCGGTTGGCTGCCGGACATCTCAGAGATCAACAGGGATTTGGACACTTACGCTCAATATGAGTATACGGGACCGGGAGCGCCTACGCCTACGCCTGACCCGAATGCAACGCCTGCGCCTACAGCGGATCCGAATGCGACTCCTGTACCCACAGCAACTCCGGGGCCGGGTGCTACAGCGACTCCGGGGCCGGGTGCTACAGCTACACCTGCGCCTACAGCGGGACCGTCTAACCCTGGCCCCAATGCGACGCCTACACCTTCTCCGAGCCCGGCGCCGGGAATCTATACGCTGACAGTTCGGAACGGTTCCGGCTCCGGCAGTTATATAGAGGGCGCCCAGGTTATTGTAATAGCGGATAACCCCAGCAATAATTCGGAGTTCAGCGGCTGGACGGTGGAGCCTTCCACAGCGCTGGTGGCCAGCAAGGATGCAATGGGAACCGTATTGATTATGCCTGCATCCAATGTGGTCATGACAGCTAATTACAGGTCAAAGACCAACAGCAGCACCGTAACGCGGCCCAGCGGCAGCACGGGTACCGGTAATAATACTAATAATGGAAATTCAACAAACAGCGGCAGCGGCACAACACTGGTGATCACCAAGAACGGCCTGTCCAACACGGGAGCGGCTTCCGTGACCGTGAATGGTTCTTCGGACAATTTTGTGGTGAAGATTTCGGAGGATGCCAATGCAACAGAGGAAGCGCTGAAAGCGTTGATGAACGAGTATGGTGATCTGACGAAGGTTTCCTATTTCCCTATGGATATCAGCCTCTATGATTCCACAGGAACGACCAAGATCACGGATACTACCGGCCTGGCAGTGGATATTACCCTGCCGATACCGGACTCCCTGATACCTTATGCCGGCAACAATAAGGTTGCAAGTGTGGTAAACAGCAGGCTGGAGAAGCTGACTCCCAGATTTACTACAATAAACGGGGTTCCCTGTATCAGCTTTACGGCTACACATTTCTCGCCTTATGTGATTTATGTGGACACCACAGACTTGTCTGCGGGAACGATTCAGGACAGCACCCCCAAGACAGGTGACGGAATCCATCCCAAGTGGTTCCTGGCAATGGGCCTGGCATGTATATCCTTCATGCTGTTCATCAAGAAGGACAAAAGGGCTGTGCCGGTAAAAGCAGCAGCGGCAAGATAAAGAGGATAAATTCTATTTTGGCAATATCGCAGGTGGAGCTTATGCGAAGCCTGCGATATGCATGGGGATTATTATGAAAGTTCATGCTTTCATAGTATGGACGGCCATACGGTCGTTCTTTGCCAAGAAAATGGTAGAGGTTTATTATGAAAATTAAGTGGAATGTGATAGGGATAGTGCTCATAATAACAGCGGTCCTGATCATGCAGATTCCCGTACCGGAGGCGGATGCATCATCCGCTTCCGATTTTAAAATAGACGGAACTACGCTGATCGGCTACACAGGCACGGCAACGGACGTGTCTATTCCGTCTACTGTGAAAACAATTGGGGAGGGTGCTTTTCAAAACAATACCACGATTACCCGGGTGACGATTCCGAAGAATGTGGAAGGGATAGAGCCCTATGCCTTTTGGGGATGCGATCATTTGGAGCAGGTGAGTCTGGGAAGCGGATTATACGAGGTGGGGGATTATGCCTTTGCCAATTGCCCGGAGTTGCGGTCGGTATCCTTTCCCGACAATATTACCCGCATTGGTATCATGGCTTTCGCTGACTGTGCTTCCCTGAGAAATATTAAGATCCCCTATACCGTGCGTTCAGTGCATGACACTGCTTTCGACGGCTGTTATCGGCTGGAGATAGATTACGAGGCCGGCACGGAGGGGGAGCGATTTGCACTCTATTTTGCGGAAAAAAGGAAAGAAATGCCGGAATATGAGGATATTGACGAGTATGGGGAGGTAGCTGCATCGCCTGCCCCGATTCCCCAGGAGGGGGAGGATCCTGCGCCGCAGCCCGATTCTCCGGGAAATGGGTCAGAGGGTTTTCTGGAGAATATAGTGGGAAGTATCAGTGGAATCATCAGTCAGCCCTCCGATGATATTCCAGGCAAGGAACTGGGCTCCACTACCGTGGTGGGGAATATGGCAGTTGTATTTATGGACAACACCCAGCCGAAAGTGGCAGATGGAGAGGACAGTGGATTTCAGACGGGCGGTCAGGAGCCTCTGGCGAGACAGTCCATGTCGGAGTACACTACGGAAAAGAGCAAAGGGACCGTAAAATACACCTTGGTAGACGGCAGGGTATTGGCGGACAGGGCCTATTATGGTTACCGGAATCTGGGAAGCCTCAACCTGCCGGAGGGCGTGGAGGAGATCGGTGAGTTCGCCTTTGCCAGAAGCAGCCTGCAGGAGATCGTTATTCCGGAGGGCGTGAGCAGCATCGGTTATGGCGCATTCTATCACTGTGACGGGCTTACGCAGGTACAGTTGCCCGATACCATCACGCACATTGCACCCAAGGCATTTGATAGCACGGGTTGGGTAAAGCAGTTTTATGAACAGGGAGCAGGCGATTTTCTGGTGGCGGGTGACGGTATTCTGATCGCATACAAGGGAAACAGCGCCCAAGTTCAGATTCCTGAGGGGATACGGCAGATTGGGCCGGAGGTATTTCTGGGGCATACGGAGATTACGTCGGTAGCGTTGCCGGACTCTCTGGAGATTATAGGAGAGGGTGCGTTTGAGGATTGCGGGAATTTAGTTCAGCTGTCCGGCATGTCCCAAGTGCGTATTATCCGTGACAGGGCTTTTTATCACTGTCCGCTGGAGTGGGCGGTATTGCCGGATACAGTGGAGAGTGTGGGTTTAGGGGCCTTTGCAAGGGAAAATGTGGGCGGTGTGGTCCTGCTGCAAGGGCAGATTCCCGCCAGAGGGCAGGAGCTTTCCGCAGACAGACGCTCCAGCGAGGGGTATCGGGTCAATGCCTTTGACGGCGTGGAATATGTGTTGGCATATAGTAACCTGAGCGGGCAGGAAGTGGAAAATACGGTGCTGGACAGTAGACAGACTGTGTACAGGGGCATCCTGGGGCATTTGGAGACGGATGTTTTTGTGGCGGATGCTACCTATCTGTCGGTGGCAGAAGTACAGGGCAGGTCCTGGAGTGAATCGGTGCAGATTGACGGACATAGTTACGCAATGCAGGGAATGGGGCAGATGAATTATCTGATTCCCAAGTGGCAGGCTCCCCAGGGGGAGGGATTGACTGTGACAGGGGATGCGGGAGTTCAGGCCCGACTGTCCCCCCAGAGTGAGGGAGACCTGCTGCAGGTACGGATACTGGCTGGTATAGGGGAGGCACCAGAACTGGATGCCGCCTACAGGAGGGTTTATCAGCAGGGGATGCCTATGGATACCCTGTGCTGTACGCTCAAGCTGTATGAGGGAGAGAGCGGCGGAAGCATTGCCCGTCTTGGCAAGCAGGCATTAGAGGTGACAATCTCCCTGCCCCAGCAGCTACAGAATCAGGATTTACGTCTGGTGACGTTGGACCGCAACGGCCAGCTGGAATTTTTGGACTTTGTAAATGACGGCCAGCAGATACAGTTTTCTACGGATTATCTGTCGGTGTATGGAATTTACGGCAGCGGAAACCTGTTTGCCCAGGGGAATGTGGTGGACGGCCAGGTAGTAATCACCGGCTATGGCAGGAGAGATGATTCGCCGGACACGGGAGACTATATCCACCCTAAATGGATACTTGGCACAGGGCTTTTTGCTTCTGGCCTGGCGGTATTGCTGTTACAGCGGAAAAGAAGAACGGCGTGACCAAGGTCACGTCGTTCTTCTGGTTCTGAACGCCTTCCCTTTTTCTGCCCTGTTAAAACACGAGAGGTTAGATTTCCTTTCCTGCACCTCACATGTTGCCCGATTATGTGGCAGGAGGCGTGCAGCATTTGGTAAATCTTAGCGCTCGTTATATATGTCACATATCGCAGATTGCCTGCCGACGGCATATCTTATAGGGATGGGTGACTGTGCGGGGACAGCCTGCGGTTGCCTGGCAGAGAGACAGGATCGGGGGAAAGGGCAGAAATGCAGCGTGTCAGAAAGGAGATAGGGGCAGAACATATAGAGTTAAATTCCTGGCAAAGACGTGGGATCACAGTGGCGGTTCTGGATACGGGCATGTCTGTGCATCCGGATCTGGAGGGGCGTCAGGTGGCTTTTTTTGATTTTGTAAGGGGAAAGGGCCAGGAGGCGGCATGTTATGACGACAATGGTCACGGAACGCATGTTTGCGGCATTCTATGCGGCAGTGGCAGGATGTCTGACGGCAGATACAGGGGGATTGCACCGGACAGCCGCCTGGTGATATGCAAGGTGCTGGATCATCAGGGGGATGGCAGCATGGAGCATATGCTGGAAGGGCTGCTCTTTGTGGAAGGAAATTATAAGAGATATGATATCAGGGCGGTCAATATCTCCGTGGGAATCGGGCAACTCAGGGATCAGGAGAAGGTTTCGGTTCTGGCGGAGGCAGTGCAGCGTCTGTGGAGGCTGGGGCTGGTAGTGGTCTGTGCGGCGGGCAACAAGGGGCCGGGGGAGAATACAATCTCTGCCATCGGTACCGGGGAGAGGGTGATCATGGTAGGATGTCATGACGGCAGCTATCGCCGGGGAGATCCCGGCAGCTGTAGCCTGTATTCTGGCCGGGGGCAGGAGGGAGGGCGTATCCGCAAGCCGGATCTGGTAGCACCGGGAACGGATATTATGTCCTGCAATGCCTTTTGGAAGAGAGGGAGACGGACGGAATATTATGTGGTCAAAAGCGGAACCTCCATGGCTACCCCTATTGTGACAGGATGCGCGGCGCTGTTGTTGCAGAAAGAGCCTTACCTGTCCAACGACCAGGTGCGGGAGCGACTGATTTACTCGGCCCGGGATCTGGGAGCTCCCTGGAACCAGCAGGGATGGGGGATGGTCAACCTAAAAGGCATGCTGAGATAATATAGGAATGGCTATGAAAATCCAGGACAGGATGTGAGGAATGGAAAAAAAGCATTGACATACCTGGTATAATTGTATACACTTATACAGGCAGGGTGATTGCCAGTTCCTATTCCAGATGGTACACTGCCCGACATGGGGATGCCCAATGGGCCATATGACGAGCAGCGAAGCTATGTAGCATCAGGGATATACTTTATCCTTTTGTGCTGTCGCACAGCGGCGTTAATATAGTCCGGCCGAGAAATGTCAAGAAGAGATTATACGGGATCTGCCCGGACGGCGCACTGATGAGTGCCGGACACCCAAAGAGTCCGGAGCTTCATCACCGGACTGTGTTGGGAGGGTATACGGGATCCTGACAGCCTGCAATGAAAAAGTCAAGAGGAAAAGATACATGGCATGCTCCCGGAAAGTACACGGACGGATATCTGGACGCCTCAAGCGGCCGGGTAATTATCCCGGCCTGTGTGTCCAGAGGGAACACGCTGAACTTGAGACAGGAGGAGAGAACATGAGAGACAATGAAGCCTTCCAGAATCGACCGGTGACCATGAATCAGCACAACAATCTGTTGGAGATTGAGGAGCATATGTATATCTTGGACGATGTGGAGAAGCCCAATGTATTCCGCAATATGTTTCCCTATTCGGAGATTCCCAAAATACCGTTTAACGACAGGATTGTGCCCCATAATATGCCCAGGGAGATCTGGATCACGGATACCACCTTCCGGGACGGCCAGCAGTCCCGGGCTCCTTATACTACGGAGCAGATTGTGACAATTTATGATTATCTGCATAAACTGGGCGGGCCTAACGGAATGATCCGTGCCAGCGAATTCTTCCTGTACAGCAGGAAGGACAGGGATGCGGTCTATAAATGCATGGAGAGGGGCTATCGGTTCCCGGAAGTCACCAGTTGGATACGAGCCAGCAAGGAGGATTTCAAGCTGGTAAAAGAGATCGGTATGAAGGAGACGGGCATTCTGGTGTCCTGTTCGGATTATCATATCTTCCTGAAACTGAAAATGACCAGGCGGCAGGCCATGGAACATTATCTAAGCGTGATCCGGGATTGCCTGGAGGAGGGGATCAGCCCCAGATGCCACCTGGAGGATATCACCAGGGCTGATATCTACGGCTATGTGGTGCCTTTCTGCCTGGAATTGATGAAGCTGATGAAGGAATATCAGATTCCCATCAAGGTCAGAGCCTGTGACACTATGGGCTATGGCGTCAATTATCCCGGTGCCGTAATCCCCAGAAGCGTGCAGGGGATTATCTACGCCATACATACCCATGCAGGTGTGCCCCATGAGTTGATAGAATGGCATGGACACAATGATTTCTATAAGGCAGTGACCAATTCCACTACAGCGTGGCTTTATGGCTGCTCGGGCATCAATACATCCCTGTTCGGGATCGGAGAGAGGACAGGCAACACGCCGCTGGAGGCCATGGTATTTGAGTATGCCCAGTTGAAGGGCGACCTGAACGGCATGGATACAACGGTGATCACGGAACTGGCGGAGTATTATGAGAAGGAGATCGGATACCGGATCCCTCCCAGAACTCCCTTTGTGGGCAGGAATTTCAATGTGACCAGGGCGGGCATCCATGCGGACGGCCTGCTAAAAAATGAGGAAATATACAATATTTTTGACACGGAGAAATTCTTAAACCGCCCGGTGCTGTGCGCCATCTCCAACACCTCCGGCCTGGCAGGTATTGCCCACTGGATCAACACCTATTATAAGCTGAAGGAAGACCGGCAGGTGGAGAAGAACTCTCCGCTGGTAAAGGAGATCAAAGCCTGGGTGGATGAGGAATACGCAGGGGGGCGTGTGACAGTGCTGACGGACGAGGAGATTGTGGGCACCCTTGAGCGGATCTGTGCGGAAAAAGGTTATACCATTGGAGGCAGAGATGAACAGTAATTATGACGTAAAACAGGAAGTCACAGACAAATATTCCCTGCGGGGCAGAGTATTTCATAAGCTCAGGGACGATATTTTGAGTGGCAAGTATGAGGAAAATGAAGAACTGAAGGAGGTGGCTATCGGTGAGGAGTTAGGGGTCAGCCGCACACCGGTCCGGGAAGCCTTCAGGCAGCTTGAACTGGAGGGACTCATTCAGATCATCCCCAATAAGGGGGCCTATGTGACCGGCATTACGGAGAAGGATGTGAAGGATATCTATATAATCCGTTCCCTGCTGGAGGGACTCTGTGCCCGCTGGGCGACAGAGCATATCACGCAGGAGCAGATGGAGGAGATGGAGGAAAATATCTATCTGTCCAAGTTTCATGCCCAGAAAGGCCATCTGGATCAGCTGGCAGAGTTGGACAACCGTTTCCATGATATCATGTATGAGGCATGCAACAGCAAGATGCTGGAGCATCAGCTGAAAGATTTTCACCAGTATGTGCTTCGGGTGAGAAAGAAGACCCTGGCCAACAAGAACCGCGGCCCCAAGTCCAATGAAGAACATGAGGAGATCCTCCAGGCCATAAAGGCCGGGGATGCGGACAGGGCGGAGCAGCTGGCCAACCGGCATATGATCAACGCCTATGACAATATGGTGAAGAATGGCTTACACGAGGCATACCATGACAGGGAGCAAGGGTGAGACACAGATGATGCCCGGGATATGGGATATGGAGAGATAGGCTTAAAACAGTATAAATTTAAGAAAGAGAGACCGTAAGATGGAAAAAATTAAAATGACAACCCCCCTGGTGGAGATGGACGGGGACGAGATGACCCGAATTCTGTGGCAGATGATCAAGGACGAACTGATTTTGCCCTATGTGGAACTGAAGACGGAGTATTATGATCTGGGCCTGGAACATCGCAATGAAACGGATGACCAGGTGACGGTGGACTCCGCCAACGCCACCCTGAAATATGGTGTGGCAGTGAAATGTGCCACAATTACGCCCAATGCGGCCAGAATGACGGAATATAACCTGAAAGAGATGTGGAAAAGTCCCAACGGAACCATCCGTGCCATTTTGGATGGCACCGTGTTCCGCGCACCGATCCTGATCAAGGGCATCGTCCCCTATGTGAGCAGGTGGAGCAAGCCGATCACCATCGCCAGACATGCCTATGGGGATGTGTATAAAAATACGGAGCTTTGTGTGCCCGGGCCGGGCAAGGCGGAACTGGTGTTCACTGGAGAGGACGGCCTCCAGATACGGGAGACCATCCATAACTTTACCGGTGCAGGCATCCTGCAGGGCATTCACAACACGGAGAAATCCATTTCCAGCTTCGCCCGCTCCTGTTTCAACTATGCCATAGACACCAGGCAGGATCTGTGGTTTGCCACCAAGGACACCATCTCCAAGAAGTATGACCATACCTTCAAGGATATCTTCCAGGAGATTTATGACCGGGAGTATGCGGAGAAATTCAAGGAACTGGGAATCGAGTATTTTTACACGCTGATCGACGATGCGGTGGCCCGTGTAATTCGCTCCGAGGGCGGTTTTATCTGGGCCTGCAAGAATTACGATGGGGATGTAATGTCAGACATGGTGGCTACGGCCTACGGCGATCTGTCCATGATGACCTCGGTGCTGGTATCCCCTGACGGCGTCTATGAGTATGAGGCGGCCCACGGCACGGTACAGCGGCATTACTACAAACATCTGAAAGGGGAGGAGACATCCACCAACGGCATTGCCACTATTTTTGCCTGGACAGGTGCCCTGAAAAAGAGAGGCGAACTGGACAATATTCCCGAACTGACAGCTTTTGGCGAAAAGCTGGAGCAGGCTTGCGTCAAGACTGTAGAGGACGGCAAAATGACCAGGTCCCTGGCGTCCATTTCCACCTGTGAGCATCCGGTGGTGCTAAACAGTCTGGACTTCATCAGGGCGATCCGGGAGACTTTGGACGGCTTACTGTGAGGCTAAGATGAAGAGGAATTTCCGCCATCCTGATTTGAATGCCCGCTGAAGCGGGCGGATGGGAGTAGTGTGAAAAGGATTTTCACCATCCCGATTTGAGGGCCCGCTGAAGCGGGCGGATGGGAGTTAGTGTGAGAAGTACTAGGCCTCACACAGGCGAATGCTCAAAATACAGGCATTTTCCGCACAGATTTGAGATTCCGCAGAGCGGAATCATGGCGGTTAGTATCCGGATTTCTTCCTAATTCATTGACATATATTTAACAGTCGGATATAATAAGTACAGTCAGGTTTTCCTGTTGAGGGATAAGGCTGGAAGTTTCACTTCCAAGTACCATTTAACGATAACACGGGCTTGGTCTGTGTTATGCAGGAAAGAGGAAAGTGTGTAATGGATTTCTAAGTTGTCAAAACACGCCGGCTAAGAATTTCTAAGTTACACACTGAAAAATGCCAAGAGCAGGCATTCTTCTGATGGCTTGTTTGTGTTGCCGCTGACGGCATGTCTGGAGGTTTGGAGGTTCTGCTTCCAAATACTGATTAATGCAATAACACGGGCATGGCCCGTGTTATTATCGCAGGACAGTCTGCGGCATCAGACAGAGGAAAGTTTGGATGCTACACATCCAAATACTGATTAACGCAGTATCGCAGGGGAGCCTGCGATGTGCAGGAGAGAGGTATGATGGAGGAAAAAGAGATTTCCCAGGCGGTAATCGGACGGTTGCCCAGATATCTGCGATATCTGGGGGAGTTAAAGGATGAGGGCATGGAGAGGGTTTCCTCCCAGGAACTCAGTGAGAGGATGAAGGTGACGGCCTCACAGATCCGGCAGGACCTGAACAACTTTGGCGGCTTCGGACAGCAGGGATACGGATACAATGTGGAATACCTGTATCGGGAGATCAGCAGGATACTGGGACTGGACCGGACCCACCGCTTTATCATTATCGGCGCGGGCAATCTGGGGCAGGCGTTGGGAGGATATCTGAATTTTGAACGCAGGGGCTTTCTCTTCAGCGGGATATTTGACAAAAACCCGGAACTGACAGGAAAGGAAGTCCGGGGAATCCGGGTGCAGCCCATGGAGGAGATGGAGCAGTTTATCCGGGACAACGATGTGGACATAGCGGTGCTTGCCATTCCCAAGGCCAGCGCCGTGGAGGTGGCGGAGCGCCTGGTACAAAACGGCATCAAGGCCATTTGGAATTTTGCCCATGTGGATCTGAATGTGCCGGAGGGAATCCAGGTGGAGAATGTACACTTATCCGACAGTCTGATGAAGCTGTCCTATAATATAAGCCGGTATCTTCAGGAAAACGGGCGATTTACCGACGACCGTTAGGATTTTCTAATTCCTGTACGTCACATGTTGCATAGTTACAAGCATCGTGTGACGTGCAGGAAGGAAAATCTAATTGTCTGTAAGTATAGAAATCGGTGGAACAATAATTATAGAAGGGACGGATGCGTAGTGGGAGATAAGTCAGAGATATATGAGCAGGCTCTGGCAGGAAAAAAAGTGCCGGTGCTGACACTGGATAACAAGTGGTATAAGCTGTTTGCAGACTTGGCCGATCTGCCGAAAATCCAGGCGCAGGAGAAAAAGCTTAATGATTTGGTGCAGCGTCAGGGACAGCTTAATGTGGATTATAAGAACATCAGGAAGCTGAAAAAGAAGCTGATGGATGAGATTGTGCCCATGGCGAATGAACTGGAGCAGAAGTACAGCAAGGCTTTGGAGAAAAAGCTGGATGATCACAGGCGTCTGATCGAGGAGTGCAATGAAAAACTGGAGGACTGCCAGGACGAATTGCGGGAACTGCCCCAGCAGATCGAAAAGGCCAACCACGCCCTTATGCTTTCCACCATGAAATATTGTTATGAGAGCATGCAGGAAAACACAAAGCAGATTGTTGAGATTGCCCAGTGGGTAAAGGATATCCGTATTGAACTTAAAAAAAATCTGGTCCGCAAGCAGGAGATGGAATACCAGAACCGGCAGATTTATTCTTATATGCATGATCTGTTTGGAGCGGAGGTAATTGACCTGTTTGACATGAAGTACGATCCTCTTGCCGCCGGGCAGAAAAAGGCGGCGCGGGACGGGTCTGGAACAGGAAAGAAATAGAGGCTTGGGGAGCCATAGGGAGGGACTGTTGCGTTGTGACGGTCCTCTTGCTTTTATGGCAAATATACTATACTGACGAGCGCTAAGCTTTTCCAATTCCTGTCCGGCACATGCCGCATAATCGGGCGTCATGCGCCGGGCAGGAAGGAAAATCTAAC
>CAMWSA010000058.1 GCA_947176785.1 uncultured Lachnospiraceae bacterium | reverse complement strand
TGTAGTATTTGGATCATTACTATAAAGAGTAACATGCACTGGAAAAAATATCTACTATTTTTAAGAAAGGATGGAGTATTTAGATGATATGATTAATGAATTTCAGAAACTGGTTTACAAATTAAGCTGTATTGCCCCAATATGCATTATTTTGGCAGTATCCTTATACACACAAAGATGTAATATTATATTTTGCATATTTTTAGGATTTGTTGGTATAAGTGGCTGTGTATATGCAATTTTTTTTATCAGGCTGTGTGAGAAAAAATTACCAAAATTAAGGATTACAGTTGATGGCATATCTCAAGATGATACATCTGTAATTGCATACTTGACTACATATTTAATACCACTGATTGGGGTTGTCTGGAAGAATGATCTTTTTATTTGGATTTTAATTGCTGTGTGTGTTATCATTTTGGGGATAAAAATGAACAACTTGAGTTTTTGTCCCATCCTGCTTCTGGCGGGCTATCATTGTTATAAGGCGAGTTTAACGACAGGAACAGAATGTATTCTTATCAGCAGGGAAAAAGTAGTGCGAAGCAACAAACAGTTTCAGCAAGTGATCCGTATAAGTGATACGATGATGCTTGTAGAGAGGGGAGGAAGGGGAAATGTTTGAAAATGCGTCAGTAATGGTTATGCTACAGGATAATGGAAAATTGGAAGTGTGTAAAATAGAAACAGACAAAAAAGCACAGGCTGCCATCTGCCAACGCTATGCAAAGGCATATGAGACAATGAGTGGCGGGACAGAGTATATCCCCTTTGATGGGAACTATAGTCCTAATGCGGATGAAACACTATGTATCAGTAATTTTGCATTGGAGGATATAATTAAGGATGCAGTAGAAACGCCTGCGGGAGTAGGCCCCTTTATTCCCAATGAAACAAATCAGAACAAGATAAAGGCTATTTTCACCGGAGAAATCTGTGATGACAAGATGGTTATTGCTTTTCAAAAATTTAAGAGAGAACAATATATAAGCGTCAGAGGCATCAATTTGTTTTTTGACAGAGAAACTTTTGTGCAAGAGAGGCGATTTGGGATTTCCATCTCGGACGAAATAGATTGTATATATGAAGACGGGAAACTTTTATTTAAGTCTTTCTTTGTGACCAGGCAGATATTTAGTCTTATGGAATATTACCGAGAGGCAACTCAGGGTGAGGTAGTGCGATTTACCCAGATGAAGGAGTTGACACTGGATAACCCGGAAGCATTTATTGGACAAGCAGACAGCCGTGTTCGCAAAAAAATAGCATCTATTATGGATTCTAAGGTATTAGAGAGATTCTCTGCCCGAGATATTCGGAGAATAGGAAAACAGACAGGAATAAATGTAATGATTAGAGATAAAAAAGTAGTAATTCCCGCAGATAAGAAACAGATGAAGATTATTTTAGGTTTTTTGGATGAAGAAGTATATAAAGGATCATTTTCTAATGCTACCTATATAACGAATTCCAAAAGGTCTGTAAGCTGATGGAGGAGCTAGGTTAAGAAAGAGAGGGAAACCGGTTAATGCTTCAAATTGATCAAATGAAGAAAAGTAGGAGAAAGGAACAAAGGTGAAAGTCAAAACAGCACACATAACCAAAACCGAAACCGGAATAATTGACCAGGACTTAAAAGAGCATTTAACCCATGTGGCCGCATTGTGCAGGGAATATATGCGGGAAATGGGATGTCCGGCCATGGGATATATTGTGGGTATCCTACACGATGCGGGAAAGGCGGCAAGCGCCTTTCAGAGCCGAATGGATGCCATCCGGGCGGGCCGGCCGGACCCGGGGCAAAAGGGCGGACATGCCTCGGCGGGCGCAGCGATCTTAAACAGAATGGGCGGTAAGCCGAACACTATATACAAGAGCTTTGCCCTGCAGGCCATGTGTGAGGCCATTTTTTCTCATCATGCGGCTTTGCCGGACAATATCTCTATGGAGGGGGAAGACGGCTACAAAGCCAGGCTGCAATGTGATGAGGCACAGCTGCGGGAGATAGAGGAATATCTCTGGGAGGAGATCATCACCAGAGAGGATTTAAGCAGATATTTGCAGCAGGCATATGCGGAGGCGGAGGCTTTGTACCAAAGGATAAAGGAATATACGGAGGATGGCAGAGAATTTTTCTTTTATCTGGGTGTGACGGAGAAGATGCTGCTGTCGGCCCTGGTGGATGCGGATTGGCTGGACAGTGCCCTCAGTGGGGAGCGGGTGCAGCCGGATTTTGCGGATGTACTGAAAACGGAGGTGGATGATACCCGAGAGAATAGAAAGCAGCTGTTTGAATCCTTTCTGGACAATCTGGAGAACGGATTGAGGAAAATGGGGCAAGCCTCCAAACCTATCAATGTCTGGAGAAACCATATTTCTGACAGCTGTAAGGAGGCGGGGAGCAGGAAAGGCGGAATTTACACACTGTCCTGTCCCACCGGAGCCGGAAAAACCCTGGCAGTGACCCGGTTTGCCATCACTCACTGTATCCGGCAGAATAAGGGCAGGGTATTTTACATAATTCCTTACCTGTCCGTCATTGACCAGACGGCGAAAAGCATAAGGGCGGCGTTGGCGCAGGATAGTTTGGGCGCTTTGGACGAACTGGTGGAAAACAATATTCTGGAGCTGCACTCCCAGGTGGAGGGTGTAAAAGGGAAAGGGCAGCTGGCAATACAATCGAGGGAATTGGCAGAGATATCTTCGGACGGGGAATTCTGGGCGCAGAGAATGGCGGAACCCATCGTTCTGACCACGATGGTCCGCTTCCTGAACACATTTTTTGCCCAGGGGACGAGGAACCTGCGTCCGGCCCATCAGTTTCAAAATGCGGTGATTATTTTTGATGAGATCCAGACGCTTCCGATCAGGCAGATTGCCTTGTTTAACAGCCTGATCAACTTCCTGACCTATATTTGTGGCTGCACCTGCGTGCTGTGTACTGCCACCCAGCCTCTTTTGGGGGAGACGGAAAAGCCGGTGTATTCTGTCAAAATGGCAAAGAATGCGGCCTTGGCGGAGCTTCCCGGGGAGGCGGGGGAGGTCTTCAGGCGGGTAGAAGTGAAAGCGGAACTGAAGAACGGCGGATACTCCAAGGAGGAACTGGCGGCCTTCATATGGGAAAAGGCAGAGAGCAGCGGAAATGCTCTGGCGATCCTGAATACCAAGGATTCCGCGCTTGCCATATACGGTGAGTTGGCAAAGAAAGCGGAGGAGACATACAAGCTGTTCTATCTGTCCACAAGACTTTATGCGGCGCACAGGAAAAGCATCATTGACGAGATCAGGAAGGCATTGTCCGCCGGGGAGAAGCTCCTCGTTGTGAGTACGCAGCTGATTGAGGCGGGGCTTGATTTCGACTTCTCCTGCGTGATCCGTTCCCTGGCGGGAATGGATTCCATCGTCCAGGCGGCGGGAAGATGCAACAGGGAGGGGCTGCGGGGTGTGGAGACAACCTATATTGTCAATCCCTGTGAAGAATTGGAATCGCTGATGCATCTGAAAGACATTAAAGAGGGGGCAAAGGCATCGGACAGGCTGCTGGGGGAGTATGACAGGAATCCGGAAAGCTTCGACAATGACTTGTTGTCGGAAAAGGCCATGCATACCTATTTTCGTTACTATTTCTGGATGAGAAAGGGGGAAATGACTTACCCGGTTCCCAAAGTACCTGCAGATTCCCTCTATAGTCTGCTGGCTGATAACGCCGGTCTGGTCAAGTCCGCCAAAGTGCATAAGGGCTATGAGGTGAAAGCGCTGAACCAGGCATTCCGCACGGCGGCGGAACATTACAGCGTCATAGAAGGCGGAGGGGATTCCGTCTTTGTACCCAGGGGACGGGGAAAAGAAATATGGGAGGAGATACAGAGGAACTTGAAAAATAAGGATACAGGGTATCAGGCCAAAAAAAGATTGCTGAAGGAAGCCCAACAATTTGTGGTGAACCTGCAAAAATATGAAATAGAAAAATTAGGCAAGGGGGTTATAGGATGGGAGGATGAAATGGGAATGTACGTCCTGAATGAGATGTACTACGACAAAAAGACCGGGATTACCGGGGAAATAAGCGACAATATGCCGTTTTACGGATTTTGAGCGGCGGGAAGGAGGAGCATGGAGAAAGAGAACAGTATTACATTTGCGCTGACAGGGCGGCGGGCGCTTTTTACGGACCCGATCAGCAGGATGGGCGGGGAAAAGTTCACCTATCAGGTGCCGACTTACCAGGCTTTAAAGGGTGTATTGGAAAGCATCTACTGGAAGCCCACTCTGGTGTGGATAGTGGACCGGGTGCGCATCGTGAAGCCCATCAGATCGGAGTCCCAGGCCGTCAGGCCCATTGACTACGGCGGGGGCAATACTCTGTCCATCTACACTTACCTTGCGGATGTGGAGTACCAGGTGCAGGCGCATTTTGTGTGGAATGAGAACCGGCCTGACCTGGCGGGGGACAGGAATGAGAATAAGCATTATTTTATCGCAAAACGCGCACTGGAAAAGGGGGGCAGGAGGGATATTTTCCTGGGGACCAGGGAGTGTCAGGGCTATGTGGAGCCCTGTGATTTTGGAAGCGGTCAGGGTGCCTATGACGGATATGAGGAATTTCCGCTGGGGCTGATGTTCCATGGATTTACCTACCCCGACGAGGCGGTGCGGCTGGAGGAGAAAAACAAGCTGACGGCAAGGTTTTTTCACCCGGTGATGAAGAAGGGAATCATCGCGTTTCCTACTCCGGAGGAATGCGCCATACGCCGGATACTGGCAGATCGAAAGCCCAGGGAATTCAGCCTGGAAAAGGGGAATGTGACCCTTGCGGGGGGAGGTGTGCTGGATGAGCTGGCTGAATGATTTATATCTGACCTATGAAGCCTGTAAGAGCGAGGCGGGCGTGATAAAGGAGGGACAGCCCCTGCTTTTGCCTGTGGCCCATCTGACCCAGAATGCTCAGCTGGAAGTAGTCCTGGACGAGGAGGGGCATTTCCGCAGGGCTTACAGGGTGGGAAAAGAGGATGCGGTCACGGTCATCCCTGTTACCGAGGATTCCAGCAGCAGGAGCGGCAAGGCGGTTTTTCCCCATCCGCTGTCTGACAAGCTGGAGTATATCGCCGGAGACTATGGAGATTTTGTGGCGGGAAGCAGGCAGGAGAAGTTCACAAGCTATATTACCGGGCTTGAGGCGTGGGCGCAATCCTCTTACAGCCTGCCCCAGATCCGGGCTGTCTTTGAATATCTGCGCAGGGGTATGCTTATGCAGGATCTGCTGGAGGCGGGCTTTTTTACCTTTGCGGACGGAGAGATTATTGCGGAGAAACAACAGGGGATTGCGCTGGAAGACTGGTTTGTGCGCTTTGCGGTAGAAATACCGGGTCAGCCGGAGAGCAGGCTGCACTGTGATCCCCGGGTGTTTGAAAGCTATATACAGTTCTACCTGTCCAGCCAGGAAAACAGGGAATTGTGCTATGTGACCGGCGAGACCGTGCCCTGCTCCGAAAAGCATCCGGCGAAAATACGGAACACTGCCGACAAGGCCAAGCTGATCTCCTCCAACAACGCATCGGGTGTCCTGACCTTCAAAGGGCGTTTTAGCGACAGCGGACAGGTGGCCTCGGTGAGTTATGAAATCTCTCAAAAGGCTCATAGCGCACTGCGGTGGCTGATTGCCAGGCAGGCAGTCCTGAGGCTGAAAATGGGGGAGCAGGTCCTTGTGGTATGGTCCCTGGAAAAGCCTGAAATGGCCAATCCCTTTGAGGAGTTGTTTTGGGAGGATGAAGAGCAGGCTTTTACCGATGACGCATACGCGGATTGGGTGAGGAAATCCATATGGGGATCGGGGGAGGCTCCCAGGGAAAGCGATTCCGTTATGGTTATGGTGGCGGAGGCCGCCACCACGGGCCGGTTGTCCATCCCCTTTTATCAGAAATACGAGGCCAGGCGGTTTATCCGAAATATCACCAAGTGGAAGACGGAAGCATGCTGGCTGAACAGACCGGGCAAGGATCGTGCGTTGGTGCCCTGGTCCCCCTCCCTGATAGAGATTGTGAAGCTGGTGGCAGGGGAGAAGAATGAGAAACTGAATAAGAGCGTGCGGGAAAGGCTTCTGCCCTGCATTGTGGAGGGCAGAAGGCTGCCCTATGACGTGGTGCTGTCCGCCCTGCGGCAGGCGGTAAACCCCTCCCACTATAAGGAATACTGGGAATGGAGCAGGGCCGTGACTCTCACATGTGCCCTGTTGAGAAAATGGCAGATTGAAAAAGGAGACGGAAAGGAGGAGCATAGTATGGGATTGGATACGGAAAGCAGGGACAGGAGTTACATCTTCGGGCAGCTGCTGGCCACGGCGGAAATGTTGGAGAGAAGCGCCCTGTCTATGGGAAGCAATAAGGAGGCCATGAGGAATACGGCGGCGGAAAAATATTTTGTCAGGTTTCAGAGATATCCGGTGGAGACCTGGATGACCATCAGGAACCAGCTGCAGCCCTATGTGATGAAGCTGATGACTGCAAAAAATTCCACGGGGAAATGTACCGGGAAAACATTTTATGTGGATCAGATAGACAGGCTGACTGCAAGATTGGATTTTTCCCAAAAGGACAAGCTGGAGCCCACATTTTTGCAGGGGTATAGCAGTCAGATAGCAGAGTATCGAAGCTACACTAAGAAATCAGGGAATGAGGAAACGGAAGATAGCGAACAGGATTGACGCCGGAGTGCAACAGGAATATACACTGACGAACGTCAGGACTTTCCAACTCCTGCAAGACACATATTGCATAATCGGATAATCTGTTGCCTGCAGGAAGGAAATTGTAACCGTTTGTGAGTATAAGTCGGAGAAGGCTTCAGATGTGTAACGAAAGGATGGTAGATATATGAGCGAATTTACAAACAAGATTGATTTTGCGGTGGTATTCAGCGTTAAGAATGCAAACCCTAACGGTGATCCCTTAAACGGGAACAGACCACGGGAGACTTACGACGGCTTCGGCGAGGTGTCAGACGTGTGTCTGAAGAGGAAAATCCGCAACCGTATGATGGATCTGGGATACCCGGTATTTGTCCAGTCAGATGACAAGAACATGGACGGTATCAGGAGCCTGAGCGAGAGGGCAGGCTCTGCGCCGGAGTTAAAGGAGGCGGGAAAGGATAAGGAGAAGTATGCAGCCGCGGCCTGCAAAAAATGGATGGATGTGAGAACCTTTGGCCAGGTGTTCGCCTTTAAGGGAAACGGCTCCGACGGCGTTTCGGTGGGCGTGAGGGGGCCGGTGTCCATACAGACGGCGGTGAGCGTTGCGCCCATTGACATTTCTTCCATGCAGATCACCAAGAGCGTCAACAGCGAGCCCAGCGAGAAGAAGTCCTCGGACACCATGGGGATGAAGCACAGGGTGGATTTCGGCATGTATGTCACCTATGGCAGCATCAACCACCAGCTGGCGGAGAAGACTGGCTTCTCTGATGAGGACGCGGAGGTGATCCGGCAGATTCTGGTGACTTTGTTTGAAAATGACGCTTCCTCCGCCAGGCCGGATGGCAGCATGGAGGTGTGCAAGGTGATCTGGTGGAAACATAATTCTTTTCTGGGACAGTACTCCTCCGCCAAGGTACATAGGAGCCTGCAGGTGCAGAAAAAGCCCGATGTGGATGTGCCCAAGAGCGCGGATGACTTTGAGATCACAGTGGCGGAAATGCCGGATTTAAAGGTTGAGATTTATGATGGAATCTGAGTATAGGGAAGAGGATTTTCTCCAGCTTTCGGGACTGCAGCATTTCACTTTTTGCAGAAGACAGTGGGCGCTGATCCATATTGAGCAGCAGTGGGAGGAGAATGTACTCACGGTGAAAGGCAATCTCTTTCATGAAAAAGTGCATGACGGGTATTCTTCGGAGAAGCGGAAAAATGTGATTATCTCCAGGGGGATGCCCGTACACTCCAGGACACTGGGGATCAGCGGAGAGTGTGATGTGGTGGAGTTTGTCCGGGCGGAGGAGGGAATCTCCCTGCCCGGGCGGGAGGGAAAATACATCTTATATCCCATCGAGTACAAGAGGGGCCGGGCAAAGGTGACAGACGAGGACAGGATGCAGCTGACAGCCCAGGCGATCTGTCTGGAGGAGATGTTTTTGACGGAAATCCCACAGGCATATCTGTTTTACGGGGAAACCCGCAGGAGGGAGTGCGTGGAGATTACACAGGCTTTGCGCCGGGAGTGCAGGCGGCTGCTTGGGGAGATGCACCAGTTTTATGGGAGGGGATATACTCCCAGGGTGAAAAAGTCCAGGAAATGTGAGGCTTGCTCGTTGAAGGAAATCTGTCTGCCCAAGCTGGAAAAGGGCAGGAGTGTGGCACAGTATATTTCGGGGCATCTGGAGTGTGAATAGGCTGGGGATTGTTTTTGAATATGAATGCTACGAACGAACGCCGGGATTTTCAAGCTCCTGTACGGCAATGCTGCATAATCGGAAAACGCGTGCCATGCAGGAAGGAAAATCTATTTGCTGGTGAGCATAGCATAATGTCGCTGAACCGATCAGCGGTATGGAGGTATATGCATGAGAAAGCTGCTGAATACATTGTATATCACATCCAGGGAATATTATCTCTCCCTGGATGGGGAAAACGTGATCATTTCCCAGAATAAGAAGGAAGTAGGGCGGCTGCCATTGCACAATCTGGAGGCTATTGTAACCTGTGGATATGCAGGGGCCAGCCCGGCACTGATGGAAAAGTGTGCCCTCAATAATATTTCCATGACATTTCTATCTGCCACAGGCCGTTTTCGTGCCAAGGTGACAGGAAAGGCATACGGCAATATCCTGCTGAGAAGGACGCAGTATCGAATGGCGGACAGTGAAAAGCTTGCTCTGGAGTTGGCCCGCAATTTCATGATTGGCAAAATATATAATGAGAGAAGTGTTATCAACAGAGCCATTAGAGATTATGAAGAAAGGCTGGATACGGAAAAACTGGCTCGGATATCGGCACAGCTCAAAGACATTCTCCGGATGGTGAGAGAGGCGGAAACAATGGAAGTGCTGAGAGGCTATGAGGGCGAGGCGGCGTCCCGGTATTTTTCCCAGTTTAATCAGCTGATTTTACAACAAAAAGAAGAGTTTTCATTTGATACCAGGAACCGGCGGCCTCCTTTGGACAGGGTGAACGCCCTGTTGTCTTTTACATATTCTCTGTTGACCAGTATGTGCGTGGCGGCGCTTGAGACGGTGGGATTAGATCCCTATGCGGGTTTCATGCATACGGACAGGCCGGGGCGATGTTCTCTGGCTTTGGATCTGTTGGAGGAACTCAGGGCACCCTATGCGGATAGATTTGTATTGTCCTGCATTAACAAGAAAATGGTGGGCTCGGCGGACTTTGAACAGAAGGAAAACGGAGCGGTGTTCCTCAATGAAGCAGGGAGAAAGAAATATCTGTCCGTATGGCAGAATAAGAAGGCGGAGAAACTGACGCATCCGTATTTGCAGGAAAGCATTGAGTGGGGCCTGGTGCCATACGTGCAGGCGTTGTTGCTGGCCCGGTCTATAAGAGGTGATTTGGATGGATACCCGCCTTTTTTGTGGAAATGAACGAGAGAATAAGGTGTGAGCGGAATATACAGCGAGGAGGGTATTGGATGCTGATAGTTGTCACTTATGATGTTTCCACTGAGACAGCGGCGGGTAGAGCCAGGCTGCGTAAGGTTGCCAAACAATGTCAAAACTATGGATTGCGTGTACAGAATTCCGTGTTTGAATGCAGCATGGACGAGGCTCAGTTTGTCGCTTTTAAAAGCAGTCTTTTGAAGCTGATTGATGAAGAGGCGGACAGCTTGCGCTTCTACCGCTTGGGAAATGCCTATCACAATCGTGTTGAGCATTATGGAAGCAAGAAGGTGCAGGACATAGAAGCCCCCATAATCTTCTGATCGGTGCGAATACCAAGTGAACATGCTTCCCCGGCGAGTTTCGCACCCGTATTTGTTTTGTAAATGATACGATATAGTGTGGGAAAGTGGGAGAAGTTTTGGGATTTTGGTGGTTTTTAATAGTTTATATAGTGGGAATATGTAATTATTTTGTTTGTTTTTGCTGTCACTCCCCTTGCGGGAGTGTGGATTGAAATACATTCTTACGAGTCGCCATATAAAATCACTCCAGTCACTCCCCTTGCGGGAGTGTGGATTGAAATATCATCAGTCATCAAATATCCTCCTTATCGCAGACGTCACTCCCCTTGCGGGAGTGTGGATTGAAATATGCGGCGTATGATCCGCGGCCCTGATCGCGCGTGTCACTCCCCTTGCGGGAGTGTGGATTGAAATCACGTCCGAAGGCCGGGAACTGGCGGAAATGGCAAAGGTCACTCCCCTTGCGGGAGTGTGGATTGAAATGTATTTGACAACATTGTGGATGAACAGAAAGCGGTCACTCCCCTTGCGGGAGTGTGGATTGAAATCAACTGCAATGTCTTCCACCCTCTGAAATGTCGGGTCACTCCCCTTGCGGGAGTGTGGATTGAAATCCCTACGGTGTATCTGTAGTTATCAAACATCGGGTCACTCCCCTTGCGGGAGTGTGGATTGAAATCGTTCAGACCTACAAAAGCGTGCTATTCCGTTGGTCACTCCCCTTGCGGGAGTGTGGATTGAAATTTAAATCCATCCAACGTTTTCCAGATCCTGATATGTCACTCCCCTTGCGGGAGTGTGGATTGAAATCCACCAGCTTTGTTGACTGCTGATCGGTCCATACGTCACTCCCCTTGCGGGAGTGTGGATTGAAATATGACTGCTGCCCGCACCTTTTGCCCTTTTCGTGTCACTCCCCTTGCGGGAGTGTGGAATGAAATTCAAACGTCTGTGAAAGGAATGTGTCAAGATCATTGTCACTCCCCTTGCGGGAGTGTGGATTGAAATCGTAGCCGTTGCAGCATCTTTTTCGGCCGCAGCGGGTCACTCCCCTTGCGGGAGTGTGGATTGAAATCGGGGAATTATGCTTGCACAGCGTTGCGGCCCATGGTCACTCCCCTTGCGGGAGTGTGGATTGAAATACGAATACAAAACCGGGGATGCCATATTAATATGTCACTCCCCTTGCGGGAGTGTGGATTGAAATATCATAAGTGGACACAAAATCATGCAATTCTTCGTCACTCCCCTTGCGGGAGTGTGGATTGAAATCTTAGATAAGCACAATAATGTGCGGAATTGGTGATGTCACTCCCCTTGCGGGAGTGTGGATTGAAATATGCCAGGCAATATTTGTTAAACCCGTGTTTAGTGCGTCACTCCCCTTGCGGGAGTGTGGATTGAAATCACGACTGGATCCCTTGGATCCTCTGGGAGCGCATGTCACTCCCCTTGCGGGAGTGTGGATTGAAATAGTTCTCGATATATCTTTTCCAGATATCCGCACACGTCACTCCCCTTGCGGGAGTGTGGATTGAAATGTCCTCATACCAGAGTGTGATATCCAGTGCATTGTCACTCCCCTTGCGGGAGTGTGGATTGAAATTCTGACAAAAATCAGCATATAGTAATAAGTTATGTCACTCCCCTTGCGGGAGTGTGGATTGAAATACATAGGACGCCGTAGCAACTACCGCCGCCGTCATGTCACTCCCCTTGCGGGAGTGTGGATTGAAATGGGAATCCGTTGTCATTTACCCGGTCTTTGCCCTGTCACTCCCCTTGCGGGAGTGTGGATTGAAATAGGAAATCAATCAAATATCCTATAAATCTTGCAATGTCACTCCCCTTGCGGGAGTGTGGATTGAAATTTCCACATATTCATCCGCTGCCTGGCGCACCATAGTCACTCCCCTTGCGGGAGTGTGGATTGAAATTTGTGTCAGGGGAGGAGTGCTGGCTCCAGGATATTGTCACTCCCCTTGCGGGAGTGTGGATTGAAATAACGTGTCCTTAAACTCATCAATCTCCCTTAACAGTCACTCCCCTTGCGGGAGTGTGGATTGAAATTTTTAAAGTTATCTGTATACTTATAGCCGTAGGTCGTCACTCCCCTTGCGGGAGTGTGGATTGAAATAGATACCTGCATGGCTTTGGACAATGACTTTATCGTCACTCCCCTTGCGGGAGTGTGGATTGAAATCATCATGGTATCTATATCTGATTGATCCATTTCGTCACTCCCCTTGCGGGAGTGTGGATTGAAATCGCTGGTGGCCTTGATGGATATAACGGCCAGGGCTGTCACTCCCCTTGCGGGAGTGTGGATTGAAATAGCAGCGTATCTGTGGTGGTATTATACATATTAGCGTCACTCCCCTTGCGGGAGTGTGGATTGAAATTTAAGTGTGAACAGTGTGGGGCGGAAGTAGAGGGAGTCACTCCCCTTGCGGGAGTGTGGATTGAAATCTGAGAAAGCTCCGCACATTTCCTAAGAATAGGAGTCACTCCCCTTGCGGGAGTGTGGATTGAAATTTTAAGAACTGCTGTGCCAGGAGGATGCTTACCTCGTCACTCCCCTTGCGGGAGTGTGGATTGAAATTGACACCAGCCCTACGCCAGTCAAAGGATCCTGGTCACTCCCCTTGCGGGAGTGTGGATTGAAATTCAGGAGCGGCTTTGCCGGGGAGAAAACGTCTGCAGCAGGATAAACTTTTAAAGTTACAAAAATGTTACAAAACAGAAAATCAAAACTTTCTGTTCCTTTTTTTGTCTCATCTTGGTATATTTGATTTATAACATTTATATCAGGAGGGCTTATGGCAAAGAAATC
>CAMWSA010000057.1 GCA_947176785.1 uncultured Lachnospiraceae bacterium | reverse complement strand
CATATATAAAAAGCTAACAAACCTAAACTTTTACAAGTTTGTTAGCTTTTTATTCTAACATTTCAACGCTTATCTATAATTTTATCAATTAACCCAAAATCTATTGCTTCTGTTGTTGACATATAATTATCGCGTTCTGTTCCATATCTTTCTACAAGAACCTGTTCTGCGGTTAATGTATCCTCTTGATTATAGCCAAGCAGTATCTCGTTTTGAACAAAATCATAAACTGAATGGATTTTGTTATATTCATCAAGTTCATTCCATTTTCTGCTTTTGATTAACTCTAGAAGTTTTTGTGATTAATAATTCAGCATTTTTGTTGGTTCAAGAAATTTTTTTCCATGTGAAACCTCCTGTTCTTGTCTGATTATAAATCATTCACATATCATATACTTTCAAAAAAACGCTATTTTTAGATGAAAGGCTTGCGGGCATACCCATCATTCTTTTTGCAACTGCTGCAAAATGTGATGGGGAATCAAAGTTTGCAATCATTGCTGCTTCTGTAATATTTTTCCCATTTAAGAGTGCAAAAAAGGCTTTTTTCATTTGATAAAATTGTATGTAGCTTTTTACTGGCATACCGACTTGCTCTCGGAATAAATGCGATAATCGGCTTGTTGATAGCGATACCCTATCAGCCAAAAAAGTAATAGCGTGAACAGAACAATCACATTTTTCTATGTAGTCCAACACTTCTCTGATTCTATCGTCGTATACTTTTATTTCTCTGTTCAATTTTATATTGTCATATAATGTATCAGTCAAATGGTGATAGTGTTTCATTTCATCATCTTTTTTACAATATGCAAGGTCAGAAATGGCATTTTGTATTTTTTCAACTCCAAAGGCATCTAGAACACTAAACTCATTGCCATTCATTCTCATTTCTAATTGCTTGGCTATATTAGAAGCAGGTTCGATTATAACAGAAAAATGTAATTGATTGCCTGTCGAAAAGGCATGATTAACATTACGGTTTATAATTACACACTTACCCGAAACTACTTTACCCGACACATATAAATTCAACGGCTTGTCAATGCTCAGAAATAATTGCATTACATAATGTTTATGCTCTGCGGATTCTATTTGGTCTGTCAATATGGATATTATATCTCTATCCCAATAAATCCGATTCACGCACTTATGCCTCCCTGCCAATTCTTTCAAAGAGATAATTCAAACAATATCATACTAAACGGATTTAAGGAAGTCAATAGACGTAAACCAGATGGGGATATGCAGCTTCTATCAAGTCTAAATGCTATTTTATTGTTCGGAATAGTGTAATACTGGCGCCGCCTGTCATTTCCGGGGTGTTCACTCATGGTCTGCGTCCTCCTGCAAGCCCTCCCCGTCAATCTCGTAAACGTCAAATTCCTCGTCCGGCTTCACAATGGCGGGGCGGCGTTTGATGTGCTTCTCCATGTCAAAGGCATTCTTCGGGTCTGCGTCGGAGAGGTACTTGTATTTCGGGTGCTTCGCTATGTCGAATTGATCTGAAAAGAACAGGCGTGCCCCGCGCACCTGTAAAATGCACCTGCCGCCGTCCATGACGGCGATCTCGTCCTGCGTCATAAGCTCTGAAATACATTGCCCGCAGGATTCCGAGAAATTTGTTTTACTGTGCAAACGCAGGTATTAGAAGAAAGGAAGTTCAAGGCATAGCCGCAAATTTCCATTTTGGGACAGACATCAGGAACATCCCTTGAGTTAGGTGGGTACTTGTGGTAAAATGAATCCAGCTGTTTAATATACAAGGAGGACAGGCAAATGAATGAACAGAAAAAATACGCCACGGCGGTGATGGAGGAATGGCTCTCCCATCCGCAGGAGTTGGGGAAAAAACCTGCAAGGCTTGAGATTGCAGGGGAATTTGATCTGCATGACCTGCACTACTACATTTTCAAGTTTAAGAAATCCGCTTTTGATTCCTGGAGAGTAGCTGTCTGCGGAGGCTATGAAGGAGACAGCCTGGGGCACTGCGGCCATATTTACAGTGAGATGGAACCCTATGATCCGTCCACCGCAGAGGAGAAATGTGTGGCAATGGTAGAAAATCTCCGCCAATACTGGATGGAACAGGCCGCCGGGCAGGAAGGAGAAGACCAGGGCACGGATCATTCCGGCGGAAATTTTGCAGGATTCGTGTTGTTATCTACACCGGAATTTGATGTAGAAGAATTCCGCAGGGTACTCAAAGAGGACTGGGGGATCGAATGCCCAGAAGCTTCTGAAAGTACCGAAGACCAGGGAATAGCCGTCGCGTTTTGCGAAGACGGCATGATGGCCACAGTTGGCTTAATGGAAGCCAGGATTCCGGACGGCGAGGCGGAGTATTGGGCCAACAGCAATTTTATGACCCGGGATCAATCGGTGGCAGCAGCCCAAAACCACCAGGCCCATCTGCTGGTGGCCGTATTGGGAAAGGATACGCCGCTGAAAGCGGGAGAGCTATTTGTCAAAATTGCCTCCACCTGCCTGAAGGCCTCTAACGCTCTGGGAATATATGACTGTGGTACGGTATGGCTGCCGGAAAATTATATCAACTCCGCAGAACTCCTGAAAGAAGGGGAATTCCCCCTTGCCAATCTGGTATTTGTGGGACTTTATCAGAATGAAAAAGGTATCAGCAGCTGGACCAATGGCCTGCGCTCCTTTGGGAAGGAAGAGTTGGAGGTTATTGAGAGCAGCCAATCGCCTTCTGAGATTTTCGAATTAATGTATAATATCTCCTCCTACATCCTACAGCAGGGCGCGGTATTGCGGAATGGCGAAACCCTGGGGTATACTGCGGAGCAAAAGCTTTCCATAACTCTTTCCCAGGGAGTCTATGTAGAAGGGCAGTCATTAAAAATCGGATTTTGACATTTCAGATTACCCGTAAAAAATTTGCCGGGTTGGAAAGCAAAATCCCTTTAAGGAAAAAGTCTTGCTTGAAGCGGATGTATTGAAATAAGTAAAAAGATATTGTATATTATTATAAACAGTGTGTATTATTTTGTATATTTCTACTATATCTCAAAAATGAATCACAGAGAGGAGAAAAAAAAATGTGTACCTTAGGCGGATCAGAAGAACAGAATTTAGAAAATGTAACTACCCCGCAGGATGATGCGGAACGATGGGTCATCGCTACATACGCCATGTGGTGTGAGTATTATTCCGAGGGGGGATGGCAGTATATTGCGGGTTCTTCCACTAAGGAAGAATGCGCCTCCGACATGCAGCTGATGTTAAGCAGAGACTGGGGAGTTAACAACCAGGAGGATTTGATGGAAACGTTCACGTTTTTGACAGCCCTCTACATGGATGATGAAGACCTTGATCAGGAGGACATCGAGACTGGGGGATGGGACCTCTGCCGCGCGTGCCAGATTCTCGGAATGGCTTTCGTGGCAGGTATAATCAACCGTGAAGAAATGATGGGATTATCTTTAATGGCAGGGAGTTTGATGCAGTATTATTATCCCTCCTGGATGCATCTGTACTCCAGCTACCTCAACGGTTACAAGGATTGGCGTCTGCAAGATGATGAAGAGGACGAAGAAGCCCTGGAAGATGTGGAGGCCCGGGAACAGATCTGCAGGAAGCTGCTGATTATGCCTGGTGGCCCCTGTTCGGTACCCTGGGATATGGAACTGCCGATTGAATTCGAAGACGAGGATGACGAAGAAGAGTAAGTTTGGATGTTATACATCCAAATACTGATTGGTGCAATATCGCAGGCAAAGCCAGCGATATGCATGTAGAAGTAAGTTTGGAAGTAAAACTTCCAAATACGTATTAACGCAATAACACGGGCACAGCCCGCGTTATGCAGGCATATAAACATATATAGCTTTGGCGGGGCATCCGGAAATCATTTTTCTATATGCCCCGCCATGCTTCTATAGTCAGTCTCTCTTTCCCCCCTTAATAATCCCGGAGACAATCAAAATTATCCCTGCAAGGCTACAACTCAACAGAAGCAGCCACTTCGCATTGCCGTCAATCGTGCTGACCCTCCAGATAAACGGCCTGAAAACCGGCAGCGATATCCTGTTTCCAATACAGATATTTATAAAATAATCCGCAAAAAACCCAAAAACGCCAATACCCATGGTACAGATTCCCGCCTTGAGCAGCCCGCCCAATTTTGTGTAGCGGATCAGCAGGAACATAAGCCAAACGGACACCAGAATCGGCAGGGAGACCACAGGCGCAATCCTTCGGAATTCAGCTGATTTCGTGTAAAGCCCAATGCTGAGCATCATCAGGGCAAAGAACACCGTGGCCGATGCCATGACTGTCAGACCTTTCCGGTTGCCAATCAGCCTTTTGAGAGGTCCGGTATACAGCGCAAACGGCAGAAAGCATACGGAGCATCCCAACAAAACCGATGACGCCACAATGAAAAACCACCGCCCCTGTGTATAGATACAGATGACTCCCAGGAGCAAAAGCAGGCTGGCCGTAAACGTGCCCATTGTCCAGAGCAGCTTGTTTTCCGGCATGACCAGCGGTATCACAATCAGGGACGCCGCCGTGACCAGCGAAGCCAGTACAATAAAAAACCAGTCCAGCGCCGCTCCGGTTGCCAGATTGACAATCAGGCACACCAATATTGGAATCATAAAAATCCCGGCGATGACAGCGCCTATCACAGCGGATTTCCTCTTAAAAAAGCTGGCTTGCCGGCGAAGTACATCTCCCGTCTCCGCCCTCAGATGGGTCTCAAGTTCCATGCTGTGCATTTGCCCCAGAAGTGTGAAGCAGTCCTCACACTCCGCAAGATGCTCTTCCACAAGCCCCCTGCTCTCGTCGCTGCAGATCTGATCCGCATAAAGAGGAAGTAAATCCCGGATTACATTACAATTCAGTTTCATAAGCACACACCCTTTCTTATTAGAGTTTTTAGAGTTCCACATGTTCTCTAAGGAAAAACACTGTTTTGAAGCTTCAGCTTTGCGCGATGATAGGTAACTCTCGCCCAGTTTTCTGTTTTTTCACAAATATTGCCGATCTCCCGGAAAGACAATTCACCGAATATCCGAAGCTCGAACACTTTGCGGTAAGGTTCCTCCAATGCCTGCAACGCTCGGTGAATCCGATAGGATGCATCCCTGTCCTCCACTTCACTCTCGATATTGACGCCGCTGTCCACCTCCGAATCAAGCTCTGTCCCTGTACTTTTTGCCTGCCGCCGCATCTCGTCAAGATAGAGATTCCTGGCGATGGCGCAAAGCCATGTCACCTCGTCTGCTTCCCCGCGAAACATGCTTTTTGCGGTAAATGCCTTATAAAATGTCTCCTGGGTAATCTCCTCCGCCACATGCCGCTTTCTGGCAAGCGCCATAACGTAAGAGTAAACCCGCATATAATACGTTTCATACAGTTTTTCAAACGCTTCCCTCTCCACGTATCCTCACCTCTTTCCTCTGGCTTCATAGGTTGGACGGACAAATCTACAAAATGTTACAAAATATTTTTCTAAAAAACCAAAACACCCGGCTTGCGCCGGGCGTTTTGATCTTATTATATATTCAAGGGGAATATATCAGCGAACAGTAGGATTTTCAATCCCTGCGCAGCACATGCCGCATAATCAGACGCCATGCGCTGTGCAGGAAGGAAAATCCAGCCGTTCGTATAAATAAGGGCATTGAAATATCTACTTTCAACTCTTGTAAAAACCAAATATGCCAGTCTTCACAAGGCTTCAAGTGAAATTTCTAATGTAGTTGACTATAAGTATAACATGATTACACAGTAGCGTCCACAGCCGCACCCTTCAGATCTTCTGTCACCAGTTTCATCTTGTTCATGATATCCTTGAGTTCCTGCTGGAAATCGGATGTACCATTATTCGTCCGCAGCATTTCTTCCATGGGCAGAGCCTCGATCAACTCTTCGGCGCGCTTCTCGTTTTCATGCGCCCTCTCCCGGGCGGCCTCCACCTGGCTCTCGATCTGTGCCTTATCCTCCCGGATGGCCTCCAGCTTCTCTTCCTCTTCTTCCTTCTTCTCTTTTTCCTCCTGGGCCTTCTCCGCCTTCTCCTCCAGTTCCTCGTCGATATGGTCCATACCCTCGTCCTTGATCATACCGATGATCTCCTTGCGGGCGACCTCCATGATGGCTTCGGCCTCCTCCTGGGCGGCAATCATCGGATTGCCCTTGCGCAGATCCAGACGGGCTTTATGCACCGCCTCGTTGGCCGACTCATAACTCTTGATCATCATGTTATTCTCATTAAGGGTGTTTGTATAGAACTCTCCCAGCTTGTCAATATCCTGGCAGCGGCCATAGTACTCCGTCAGCCCCTGCTCCTTCATCTCCTGGTAGCGGGCCTTCTCCTCCTCACTCATTTCAGAAGGCATCTTGCTGCCCTTCTCCAGAATGCTCCAATCCTCATCGGACAATCCCTCTTCGCCCAGCCCGTATTCCTTACCGATTTCCTGCTTCTGGGCCTCCAGGTCCTTCAATGCGTTCTTTGCCTCCAGGTTCTCGGCCCGCATTTCTTTTATCCTGGCCTCACGGTCCGCCACCTCCATATCAATCTTGCGGTCAGCCGCAAAGGCATCCCCCACCACTTTCATGGCTTTTTTCTGAGCCTGCTGCTTTTTCTGAGCGATGGGATCAAGGTTGCCATTCAGTGCCCCGGCAAAAATAGTATTGCTATTGCCCTCTTTCTGGTTCAGGCCAGGCAACAGCCCATAGCCATTCTGAGAATCCTGTCCCACAAAAATACTCACATTGTTTACTTTCATAAAGAAATCCCTTTCCTTTCCCTGCTGCCAAATCCTTTTGGCAAAATCTACGAATCTGTTTTATATATCGGATTACGCACGTAAATTGTTTAGATACCTATTCATTTATTTTTCCATACAGCTGTATATTTGCACCCAGATTGAGCGCCCCTCGCAGCAGCAGCAATATCAGAGACAGGTTAATCAAAAAATGTATCCAGCCAAAAGCTGCGCTGACAATACTCATATTGACCATGCCTTCTACGCCCATGGTGTTACTGACAATCATATTGTTAAGAAAGCTGCCCACAGGAGTCAGCAATCCGTTCAACGTCAGCATTATTCCGCTGTAAATAATCAGCAGAAGATCCACTCCCTTTTTGTAGTCAGAGGATTCTGACATGGACAGAATGCCCAGCACCACACAGGGAACTCCCATAAGCACCAGCTCCAGCACATTCTGCACAGGGTACACATTCACTGTATTTATATCATAACCGACACCATATCCCATGGCTGTCTTGATCAGGTTCTGAAAAGCCAACAGGCCAACGCCTGCTGCCAGATAGGCAGCCCCTGCTACTGTGGCCAAGATTGACAGGATTTTCTTCATATTATATTTGCTCCAGTACTCTATATGTTATGTGTATTCTAACATAACCGCACATTTACCGCAAGCCGCCTTCCTCATGTATGCTTTTCAAGAGTACAGGTCAAAAAACGTTGCCGGGAATGCGCCGGCGCTTAAAGACAAATTGGATAAAATAGCAGATGACTTTTTCTTCGGATGCTATTATAATGGAACAGGGAAAAAACAAAACACTTCTCCCATTTACGGAAGGAAGAGCCATGATTATTCAAGAGATCCGCACCATTGATGAACTGCTGCAATTTATGAACGGCCTGTATGAAAAGCATGGGTCCAGGCTGTGGTACAGAGGCGAGGAGAATGCCAACCTGACCTTGATTCCCTCCATCCAGCGCAGCGAAAAACGGCTGCAGGTAGAGCGGTATATCACCAATGATTTTTATATCCGCGCCAGGCAGATATTGGACAACCCGCCCAGGAAGCACAATTACGCAGCCTGGGTGTCTCTGATGCAGCATTACGGCCTGCCCACCAGGATGCTGGACTGGAGCGAATCCCCTCTGATCGCTGCCTTTTTTGCCACGGAGACTTACCGGTCTACGCCAGAGATTGACGCCGGGGTGTGGGTGCTGGCCCCCGATCTGTTAAATGAGATGGAAGGCTTCGGCTGCTGCATCTACCCCATAGATGCAGATACCACCCAGGAGATGCTGCTGCCTGCTTTTAAGCACAACCATCACAACCTGGAACTGGTGGACCGGATTCTGGCCTGCAGTTCCACGGAAAACGATCTGCGGATGTACTCCCAGCACTCCAATTTTACAGTCCACAACTCCCTCCAAAGGCTGGAGGATATCTGTGATGAAAATATGCTCTACAAGATTATCATCCCCTGCGACAGGAAGAAGTATTTCATCGACAGCCTGCGGGCATTCGGCATAACGGAGAGTGCTGTCTATCCCGATCTGGACCATATATCCAGCGATCTGAGAGATTCCTATGGGATTTGAGTCGGAGGCTTTCCGTTCTATTGCACAGCGGTTGGCTTGAGGAACTACAAATTTCCAGAAGGCAGCACCCAAGCGGCCAGAGCCAGGAGTCCAATGAAGCGCTGGCGGAACTGAGGGAAAAATATGGACTATGAGGTGATATTGTCAGATCTTGCCAAGCGGCAGCTCGATGACATTCTTTTTTACATTTACGCAACGCTGGGCAACGAAGTGGCCGCCGCCCGCGTTTTAGAGGATGCAGAGAATACCGTACAGAAGCCTGCCCAGGTTGGCGGTTCCTTAAAAGTATGCGAAGAGCCGGAACTTGCCGACTATGGTTACCGGAAGATGCATTTTTTATCCCATCGCTACCTTATGCTGTATACGATAAGCAGTCGCTGATGCATTCCTCTATTTGCTGAAACATCCACCCCCTCCTCCACCCGCACATTGCAGAATTCTACAAAGGCATCACCCCACCCATCATAAGATTGTATGTCAGGACTTCATGATTGATATATGTCCTGAATTCCTCTGAAATGTAAGATCCAAATTTCTGCCACAGATTATTTTCATCTGACAAATCCTCCAGGATCGTAACATCCACCACATTGACCACGGCTTCGTCCCCATATCGCCACATGATCTCAATAGCCTTACAGTAAATCTGAATGCTGCGCTCTGGTGCAGGATCACTTTTTAACAAACATAACAAGGGCTTGCTGATGTTTTCCATTGCGAAAATATGTAGCAAAATCTCCTGGAAATCTCTCAGATGCTCCTCCAGGGCTTCCCGGCCATGCCTTGTCAGGCCACAGATCAAATTGGCACATTCTCTGACCGTGAGCTTTTCCCTGAAGTCGAAACGCTCTACTTGTTCCAGGGTCTCCAATTCCCAATATTCCTCCACCATGCTCTCATATTCACGCCTGTCAAACACCCAGCCTGTCTCTTTCATCCAGAACACATTGCCCTCCGTCTGATAAAAGGGCAGGGTATAATTCATGCGCCTCCGGTAGAGTTCCTCCGCCCAGTTCTCGCTGATCCACTGACACCAGGCCGGACTGTTCACCTCCTCCAGCGCAATATTGTCCCCGTACTTCTCCCAGTCCTCATCGGAATATGCCTCCAATTTCAATATCCCGCTGTTTTTTTCCTCGGCAAAATCCTCCCTGTCATGCAGCACAAAGCCTACTTTATTCCAATACACAAAATCCTCTGTCTTTTCCGCCTCCACTACTACCACAATACAGGTAAAATCTGCATCGTCAGGGCAGAGCAGCAGAGGCAGGACAGCTTTATCCATCTCTATGGCTTTCCAGACAAACCGCACATCTCCTTCCCAATCCAGATTCCTGACCCATGCAGGCCACAAATCAGAAAAGGGGACCGGTACCCTGACCCTCTTGTCATCCGGGAGATCCGCCGCCCAGCTTTGTAGATATTTGGGCAGAGATATCCCGTCAATACTCCAGAGAGAATACTCATACCCGTATGCAGTATATGTTTTTTCAAGCTTTATATGGTTTTGTACCACTATTTTCCCTTTCTGTATAGAGTCCGCAGGTTCTCTGCATATTTCCTGCAGGCTTACAACGCCGGTGTCACGATATTTTATCTCCCATCTTTTTCTGGTACTCTTCCAGCTTCTCATTCATCCGGGCCGCGTCTGCGGCCAGCTTTCTCCATGAGATCACTGAGATCACTGTAAAAATAAGGGCAATGGTAAGTACCATGGCAATGATATTTCGAAGCTGGGACGGATCATACCAGTGGAAAAACGCCCCGCTGCACAGCACTATTACATTTACGAGAAAATAGTGAAGAAGTTTCCTGACGATAACCTCCTTCTTGGTCATCTCCCTGTCCCAAGGATAAATCAGCGATACCACTGTACACAGCGCCGACACCAGGGGCATCTGCCAGAACAGCTTTGTCTCCACCATCTCGCTCGGGTTGATCACCGTGGTAAACAGCGCCACAGCAAACACCACTGCTGTCAGAACCATTGAAAATATCCGCGTTAAAAAACGTATCTTCCTCATACCTGTCATCCTCCTACAGTCCCAGCTTTGTCTTCAATCCGGGCACATACTGTCTGGACACAATCAGCTTCTCCCCGTTTTTCATCAACAGTTCAAACCGCCCGTTAAAGGCGGGGCTGAAGCTCTTTACTTTGGATATATTGACAATAGTTGACTTGGTTGCCCTGAAAAATCCAGTTTCCTCAAACCGCTGTTCCAACTCGTACAGCTTAAGCCTGCACTCATAGACATCCTTCTCCAGATAGACAAACACCTTATTGTCCACCGCCTCAAAATAGTAGATATCCCTTGGAAAAAGCCGGACAAAGCTTCCTTCCCTGACAGCAGTAAGTTTCTCCTGTCCCTCCTTCAGGGCATATATCATTTTCAGCATCCTGTCGTCCAGATGACGGCAGCGGATAATGATCTCATCCTCCTCGTCATCTTGACGGTCCTGTATTGTTATCTTCATCTTACCTGCCTGGCCCTCTTTTTCAGGCATATCTTTTGCCTGATACTCAGTCTGTCCTGTCCCTCAATTTGCGCCTCTTATTCAACAGGATCGCAATGCCTATTGCCAGTATACCATACAGCATCAAAATAGAAAACTGTGTACCGACAGAAATAATCTCCTCTCCCGCCGTGAGCGTAATTCCCATTTTTTCCTGGAAAATATCCACGGCCAAAGAGGGCATACCTTCGAAGGTCGTCTCTGTTATTTCCGCCAGACATACTCTGCGCATCATGGATATCCCCTGAAGGACAGGCAGGCATTTCAGTACTGTCTGCAATCTTTCCGAAAAAGCTGACATGGGCAGATAGATCCCTCCGGCGAAACCCACCAGCGTTCCCACGATCGTCAGCATACCGCCCCAGGCGCTGTAACTGTGGATAAACATGGCCAGCAGATACCCAAGAGACGCATACACAAAGGTATTGAGGAAAATCATTCCGCACATAGCCGCCAGCACTTCGGCGGGAAGCAGCCCCCACCCCTGGGACAGCATGTATATTTCTCCTGCTGCCAGAGTCAGGATACTTAAGCCCGCTCCTGTCAGCCATGCAGCCAGCACATATCCCAGAACCAATTTCCCCCTTTTCACCGGTGCCACATAAAAACTGGCAAGGCGGCTCTGCTCCTCATCCTGCACCATGGTTCCAATAACCGTCAACGTCACTGTGACGGAATTGACCACCAGGATCCCCGCCAGAGTCCACATCTGAATCAGCTGCCTCGCGTTTTCCTCATCCCGGGCCTGGTCTCTCTCGCCCCCGTATTGCCGCAGCAGTTCCACCAAATCCTTACTGTTCATGCTCCCCAGAAAAATAACCATCAGGCCCAGAACGATCAACATGGATAACACGGAAAAAAACACCGCTTTCCTGTCCCGAAGATACACTAAGCTGTTCCTCTTTGTCAAATATAGAAGTTCCCTCATTTTCATAACCCTCTCTTCCCTGTTGTTTTATTTCCAAACCTCCAGACATACCGCTGGCGGCGGCACAGGCAATCCATAAGAAGTATGCCTGCTCTTGGCATTCTTTACAACCTTTTCCCTGTGATATTCAGGAAAACATCGTCCATGGAACCCTGCACCAGTTCAAATCCCTCCAGCAGCTTCTCCGTCTCCTTTAAAATCGGCATGGCCTTCATACTGTCCTGCAGGCAGATGCTGTACAGGCGCTTTTCGGAGATCTCCTCCCAACTGCCCGTCAGTTCCCTCAGCTTCCCCTCCAGCAGTGCGTCCGCTCCCGGTTTTACCTTCAATTGCAGCCTGTCCCTGGAGTATTTTTCCTTCAGGGAGAAGGGGGTTCCAAACTCTTTGATCCTGCCTGCGTCCATCACCGCAATGTGGCTGCACTTTGCCGCCTCCTCCATATAATGTGTGGTGAGGAAAATGGTCATGCCCTCCTGTCTGAGCTTATCAAGGCTCTCCCATACGGTCTTTCTGGTGGCCGGGTCAAGACCTGTGGTAGGCTCATCCAGAAACAGGACTTCCGGTGTATGGAGAAGCGCCCTGGCTATTTCACACTTTCGTTTCTGCCCTCCTGAGAGCATACCGAAGCGTCTGTTAAGTGTTTCGTCCAGCCGAAGAAATTCACAAATCTGCTTTATCCTTTCTTTCAGCTGCCTGATATCCCTCTCGTACAGACTGCCCCGGATTGTCAGGTTCTCCCGCACCGTCAGCCGCTCGTCCAGACAATTGTTCTGATACACCACACCTATCCTGCGCCGGATGGCCTCATCCTCCCTGCCCAGAATATTACCGCCAATGACAATCTCTCCGTCAGTAGGACGAAACAGCGTACACAGCATATTGATGGTGGTAGACTTACCCGCCCCGTTTACCCCCAGGAACCCAAAAAGTTCCCCCTTCTCCACCGAAAAGCTGATATAATCCACACCCTTTATTTTTACGAAATACTTCTTTAGTCAAATTACACGAATCAGTCTCGTATACAA
>CAMWSA010000056.1 GCA_947176785.1 uncultured Lachnospiraceae bacterium | reverse complement strand
GAGTTGGAAGTACCGGCCCTGGTACTGGCACTTCCAACTCAGCGATGTGCTGGGGGCGGACAGGGAACTGGGCTTTTCCATGAGTACGGACAAATATAATCAGGAGAACCGCCGTCACTTCATTCTGGAGGACACGCCGGGCGAAATTGATTTTGGCGAGGGGAAAAGCCGGGTTTATGCCCAGGGAGAAAACTGTCAGGTGCTGGATATGGACGGGAAGTACTGCCGCCTGATTGTGAATGAGTACGGTCAAGGGCGCAGCGTCTATTTTGCCGGGCTTCCGTACTCTCCGCAGAACTGCCGCATTCTGCTGCGGGCCATCTATTTTGCCGCGCACCGGGAGGAGGAGATCAGCAAATTCCATGTCACAAACGTGGACACGGAGGCAGCCTGTTTTGAGGAGACGGGAAAGATTGCCGTGATCAACAACGCAAAGGAGCCCAGACAGACGGAGCTGTATGTGGGAGGACGGATTCTGCGGCATCTCGACATGGCTCCCATGGAAATGATATGGGTAGATTGGGAGGGAAAACTATGACGGCGGAAAAACAGTCCTGCGCCGGGGCTGCGGAGGCAATCAAAGGATTTGCCACAGAGGGTAGCCTGCGGGATATACGGCCCTATGGAAACGGGCATATCAACGATACCTACCTGGCTTCCTTTCAGGCGGGACGTGGTTGTGATAAGAGATATATTCTTCAGCGGATGAACCACAATATCTTTAAAAACCCGACGCTGCTTATGGAGAATGTGGTGGGCGTCACGGAATACCTGCGGGGAATTATTCTGGCCCAGGGCGGCGACCCGGACAGAGAGACTCTGAATGTGGTGAGGACTCTGGAGGGCTCCAGTTACTATGAGGATGAAGAACACAATTTCTGGCGGGTCTTCCTGTTCGTGGAGGGAACTTTGTGCCTGGAAAAGGTGGAAAGCCCCGGGGATTTTTATAATGGTGGGGCAGCCTTCGGCAATTTCCAGAGAATGCTGGCGGAGTATCCGGCCAGGGAACTCCACGAGACCATTTTGAACTTTCACAATACACCGTCCCGCTTTCAGGATTTCCGGCGGGCCTTGGAGGAGAACAGGGCGGGAAGGGCCGCCCTGGTCAGGCCGGAGATCGAATTTGCCTTGAGCAGGGAGGGGGATACGGCGGTTCTGACGGAACTGCTGAATAAGGGGGAACTGCCCCTGCGTGTGACACACAATGACACCAAGCTTAACAATATTCTGTTTGACCAGGCCACCGGGCGGGCCCTGTGCGTTATTGACCTGGACACGGTGATGCCCGGCCTCTCCCTCTATGACTTCGGTGACTCCATCCGCTTCGGGGCCAGCACGGGGGCGGAGGATGAGAGGGACCTGGGGAGGATTGAACTGGATCTGGAGTTGTTTGAGGCATTCACGGAGGGCTTTCTGAAGGGCTGCGGCGGGAAACTCACTTCCAGGGAGGTTGAGTTGTTTCCCATGGGGGCGAAGCTCATGACCTATGAGTGCGGCATCCGCTTTCTGGGAGATTTTCTGGAGGGGGATGTTTACTTCAAGGTTCACCGGGAGAACCACAATCTGGACCGGGCCAGGACGCAGTTTAAGCTGGTGGCGGACATGGAAAAAAAGTGGGATCAGATGGTTTCCATTGTGGAGAAGCACCACGCGTAAGGGACTTACTTTCTTTTTTTGAAAAGGTGGGCAGGATAGCGTAAGGGAGTTATGGACTGCTCTATATGCACAATGACGAGGACTGCAGGAGATACAACGAATTTTGTGGTACACAGGCTGGCGCGGGGCAGAGTGACATTGTTTAAGGATGAATTTCTGTCCCCTTTTATTCCGACGGTGGAGGATGAGGACAATCCGGGGTAATGTTCAGGGCGCTGCGTCGGCAAGCCCTAACAGCTCTGCCGCATTTTTACCCAGCACTGCCGCCTGCTCTGCATCGGTCAGACCCATGGCATGCAGCCGTTTCACGTAGTCCCCCTGGTCTTGCCAGGGAGAGTCGGTGCCGAACAGGATTCGGTGTATGCCATGCCTGCGGCACAGGCGGATAAAATCTCCGGGGGCCAACACAGTGTTACTGTGGGGGGAAGGCTCCATGCCGGGGTAAGTGTCCAGCCTGCCGTAGGTAAAGGCGGTATCCAGCCATACCGGTGCCCCGGCCAGGTCGCTTTCCACCCGGCCCCAGTTACCCCAGCCGCCCATATGGGCCAGCACCAGCTTTTGGGGCGCTACTTCCTTAAGCACGCGCAGCACATGCTCCACCGAAGCATAGTCGTAGCCGTTTACGCTGATATCCACCCCGGCATGAGCCAGCACGGCAAGCCCCAGGTCGGAAGCCTCATAGAGAATGCGCAGATTTCTGGGATCATCCAGGTCTGCTTTCTGGTAGGCAGGGTGGAGTTTGATGCCCCTCACCCCGGCGTTTTTCAGCCGCAGCAGTTCCCGGCGCACATGGGGATAGTCCGGGTGCATGCCGCCGAAAGGCAGGATCCCCTGGTTTTGCAGGGGCAGCAGCTTTTCGATGACAGTGGAGTTCAGATGTTCCACGCTGCCGGGATTGGTCACTGCGGGCTGGGTCACACTGTAAGTGATCCCGTGATGGCGCATGGAGACTAAGAGCCCGTACAGAGTGCCGTCCGTATGCGGTCGTATGTGGGCGGCAGTGCCTAATTTTTCCAGGGTTTTCTCTGCAATATGCCTGGGAAAAATATGGGTGTGTATATCAATAATCATGGTTTATCTTTTCTGCCTTTCTTTTCTTATACAAATGAATCAAACCGGATTTTCCATTTTTGGTATTTTGCTTTTACCAGCACATCATATTCCCAAGGAGAACGGATTGTCAAGTATATATGTTCCCCGAACTTCCCCATTCCCACAATTTACATCCCTGAACCTTGTATAATATCAATTTTTTTATTAAAGCCGCCATCACAGCTGATGATTACGCATTTGTTTAGTTCTTTGGCGACTTTGCAAATAGCAGACAGGAAAAAGGGGGAAACTTAAAGGTATGTTCGGGTGGCAGGAATATTGGAGGCGGATTAGAAATATGCAGCAGAGAAATACGGAACAATTGACGAACAACAATTGACTTTTTAAAAATACATATGATATATTATTTTCAAGAAGGTGGACAGACATGGAAGAAATAATAATATAATGGCAGAAATCATATGCTTCTTTTCTAAAATGTAAATTCATCTAAGCTTTTCTGATTCCTGCACGGCACATGATGCAAAGTTGGGCAGTATGTGCCGTGCAGGAAGAAAAACCTAATCGGCTGTGCGTATGAATCAAATGAACGGAGAAGAAGTTTACACGATAGACAGGAGGAGAAAAGATGCGTCTGAAAGGAAAGATGGGAAAGAGGATTCTGGCAATGCTGCTGCTCTGTGTGATGATGGCAGGCAGCCTGGCCGCATGTGGCAAGGGGGAGGACTGGCGCTCTAAGGAAGTGCCGGTGATTGACGATAATTACCGCACATGGTATGAGATATTTGTGTATTCTTTCAACGACAGTGACGGCGACAGAATAGGTGATTTGCAGGGTGTGATCTCAAAGCTGGACTATGTGTCGGAAATGGGCTTTAACGGGATCTGGCTGATGCCGATTATGCCCTCCCCGTCCTATCATAAGTACGATGTGACGGACTATCAGGCCATTGATCCGTTGTACGGTACCATGGAGGATTTTGACAGGCTGGTGGAGGAATGCGACAAGCGGGGGATCAAGCTGATTATTGATCTGGTGTTAAACCATACCTCTTCAGAGCATCCCTGGTTTACGGCGGCCTGCGAGTACCTGGGGCAGCTGGAAGAGGGGGAGGAGCCCACAGCGGAGGACTGCCCTTACTATGCCTATTACAATTTTGTGAAAGGCAATCCCTCTTCACCCACCTATTATCAGGTAGGCGACACGGATTATTATTATGAGGGGGCATTTTCCGACAGGATGCCGGATGTGAATTTCGACTGCGAGGCGCTCCGAAAAGAATTTGAACAGATTATGAGCTTTTGGCTGAATAAGGGGGTCGGGGGCTTTCGCCTGGATGCGGTGAAGCATTTTTACGGCGATGCCACCAGCAAGAACGTGGAGGTCCTTACCTGGGTGAACGACTATGTGAAATATATTGATCCCTACGCCTACATGGTTGGAGAGTGTTGGGACGGCATGAATATCTACTCTCAATATTATGCCAGCGGGATCGACAGTTTCTTTAACTTTGAGTTTGCGGATTCCACCGGTGTGATCACCAAGACGCTGACCTACAGCGGGGAGGCCAACAGCGCCCAGGCTTATGCCAAAGCGCTGGTAAGGGTGCAGAATGCCATCCGGGGTTACCGGGAGGATGCAATCGACGCCCCGTTTTTCGTAAACCATGATCTGTCCAGGGCAGCGGGATATCTGCGCTATGACGAGCGCAAGATTAAGATGGCCGCCACGCTCAATGTACTGATGAGCGGCAGCGCCTTTGTGTACTACGGCGAGGAGATCGGCATGACCGGCAGCGGACGGGATGAGAATAAGCGCGCTCCCATGTACTGGTCAGAGGACAGCCAGGCCAAGGGTATGACGGAGGGACCGGCGGACATGGAGCCCCAGGAGAATCAGTTTGCGTCTGTAAAGGAGCAGATTAAGGACGAAAAGTCCATTTACAGCTTCTATAAAGATACGATTCTGCTGCGTAACCAGAACCCGGAGATCGCAAGGGGAACGGTGGCACGTATTGAGGAGATCACCGACCAGGACATTGCCGCCATCTCCAAAACCTATGACGGAACGACGATTTATCTGCTCTACAATCTGTCGGAGACGGACAAGAAAGAAGTGGTGCTTTCCAGGGAGCAGTATGGCTATACGGAGATTGCAGGGTATCTCTCCGTAGATGGCGAAAAAGTGACATTGAAGGGTGACACCCTTACGCTGCCCTCCTATAGTGTGGTGGTTTTGCGATAGTGGAGGAGGGAGAGAAAGCATATATTACCTTTGGCTTTAAGCTAATACCGCCGGAGTGTGCTGTTTACAGCCCCCGGCGGTATTTTGTTCCGACATTGACTTTTCCCCTGCAATATAGTATTATGTGATATAACACGTTAAAGCGTCACAGCGAAGCTTATAGCAGCCTGTTTAAGTGAGGGGCGGTTACAATGGGATTGCGCTGTGCTTAAGTATGCGGAATTCCATATGAGAAAGGGGAAAATACTATGCCGGTCACGGATTTACTGGAAAGAAATCACAAGCTATATGGGGAGGAGGTGGCCCTGGTGGAACTGAACCCCACCATGAAGGACACCAGGCGCACCACCTGGAAGGAATACGATCTGGTGCAGCAGACTTCCTCGGAGCCTTACAGGAGGGAGATCACCTGGAGCGTATTTGACGAGAAAGCCAACCGGGTTGCCAATATGCTGATTGAGAGAGGGATTCAGAAAGGGGACCGGGTGGCGATCCTGATGTTCAACTGTCTGGAGTGGCTGCCGATTTACTTCGGTATCCTGAAGACGGGAGCCATCGCCGTGCCCTTTAATTTTCGCTTTGACGCCGGGGAAATCCAGTACTGTGCAGATTTGGCCCAGGTACATATCCTGTTTTTCGGGCCGGAGTTTATTGGCCGTATCGAGTCCATAGAGGGGCAGCTGAGTAAGGGCAGGCTGCTAATCTATGTGGGGGACGGCTGTCCCACCTTTGCCGAGAGTTATAGGGAACTGGTGGCAGACTGCTCCAGCCAGCCGCCTCTGATCCGCCTGGAGGAGGAGGACGATGCCGCCATCTATTTTTCCTCGGGTACTACCGGCTTCCCCAAGGCCATTCTGCACAATCACGAGAGCCTGACGCAGGCGGCCCAGATGGAGCAGAAGCACCATCTGACAGATCGTGATGATGTGTTCTTATGTATTCCGCCCCTGTATCACACAGGAGCCAAGTTTCACTGGATGGGCAGCCTGTGCGCAGGCAGCAGGGCAGTGCTGCTCAAGGGCGCTACCCCGGAGATTATTCTGGACGCGGTGTCCAAGGAACACTGTACGATTGTCTGGCTGCTGGTGCCCTGGGCACAGGACATTTTGGACAGCCTGGACAGAGGGGATCTGAAGCTGGAAAACTATGAATTGGACCAGTGGAGGCTGATGCATATCGGTGCCCAGCCTGTGCCGCCCTCCCTGATCAGGCACTGGAAGGAATATTTTCCCCACCATCTGTACGACACCAATTATGGCCTGTCCGAGTCCACCGGGCCGGGCTGTGTGCATCTTGGCGTTGAGAACATCCACAAGGTGGGGGCCATCGGCGTACCCGGCTATCGCTGGAAATGTAAGATTGTGGACGAAAGCGGACAGCCCGTGGCCCGGGGCGATGTGGGGGAGTTGTGCGTCAAGGGGCCCGGCGTCATGACCTGCTATTATAACGATCCGGAGGCCACTGCGTCCATACTCAAGGACGGCTGGCTCCGCACCGGAGACATGGCCATGCAGGATGAGGACGGCTTTATCTTTCTGGTGGATCGGAAAAAGGATGTAATCGTCAGCGGCGGCGAGAATATTTACCCTGTGCAGATTGAGAATTTCCTGAGTGCCCATGAGAAGGTAAAGGACGTGGCGGTCATCGGCCTGCCGGACAAGCGCCTGGGAGAGATTACCGGTGCCATCATTGCCGTCAAGGAGGGCATGACCTGCACGGAGGAGGAGATCGGGAGATTTTGTGAGGAACTGCCCCGCTACAAGCGGCCCAGGAAGATCATTTTTGCGGAAGTGCCCCGCAATGCCACCGGCAAGATCGAGAAACCGGCCCTGCGCAAAAAGTACGGCGCAGAGCAGCTGGTGGCCCGTCAGAACCGCGGTTGAGAAATGCTTAAGAAGGTGTAAAAGTGGGAAAAGGGATAAAGTGTTTAATGGGTATCATAAGCCTGGCGATCTCATTGGCAGCTTGCGGGCATGACATGCAGACAAAGGAAAGTGTGGAAGAGGGCTTTATTGAAACAACAATGGCATCGGAGAAGCGTTCCGACTTTGACTTGTACAGTGGAAACTGGAAGGAGGGAACACTGTCCATGTCAAGCGGTCATCCACTTTATCTGATGGAATATATCGCCCCGGCGCAGGAGGCGGAAGCAGTTTTTTTGACGGAGCAGGCAGACACCCTGTATTCCATTTTGGGCAGTAAGCTATTTATGTTGGACATCTATTCTCTGTACGCACAGGATGATTCTGCGATACAGCGTTATTATCTGGAAATTTATGATGATGCTACAGGAGAGGTAACACAGCGGCAGCTTAATCTGCCCTATCTGAAAGAATATGCGGCCTGTAAAAAAACAGTCACGGCCTTTGATGCGATCAGTGATCAGGAATATGTAGTGTTTGTTCAATGCTGGCAGGAGGAATATACGGCTGCCTATCTGGCTGTCTATATGGATGAAAACGGGAACTGCTCTAAAACGGTGGATCTATACCCGGTCATGCGGGAGTATGGCATTTCGGGACAATATGTATTTTCAGAAGCGTATGCGGACGCAGAAGGATGCTATCTGATTTGTAATCCGCTTTTCAACGAGGATATGGAGACGGGCCTGGTGGTAGTGGACCGGGAGGGACAGGCAAAGGCACAGATCGGTCGTGAGTGGACTGAAACATCCATTCGGTTTGTCATGAAGATGCCGGATGGGAGGGCGGTATTTGAAGCTTCGCATCAACAGGAGGAAGAGGTACGGCTCTTTGGCTATGAGGCGGCACAGGGGGAGAGGGTTTATGCAGAGATGCAGCTTCCCCAGGGGACAGCCATGGCGGTGACAGAGGACGGATATCTCTTTTACGGGGACAGGATGGGCAGGCTCTATCGCTGGGATCTGGCTGAGGGGGGCAGAGAGTTCTGTGCCGATTATGGGGAACTGGGAATCGGCAGAAACGATGCCTGTTTCCGGATGATGGCGGGCAGGGACGGCGAACCGATCCTGGTGGATTATCTGACCGGGGAGGCGCTGCTATATCGTATGGGAACGGAGCAGTCCTCGCAGGCGGAGGCGCTGCGGCTGGTATCTTTGACAGAAGCTTGTTCTTTTATATCAACCTGTGCGGTTCGTTTTTCCGGGGCCGGGGAAGGCAGCATGGTTGTCCTGGACAAAGCCGATACAGAGGGAATGGGCTATTTTGACAGCCAGAGTGAACTGGAAAGCTATCGCACCAGGGTCTTGGCGGAACTGGCGGCGGGAAAGGGGGCGGACATCTATTACGTATCTGCCCGGGATATGAAGCTGTTGTATGAGAGCGGCGCATTGGCCGACTTATCCGGCGTGCTGCAGGAGGAGAGCCGGGCGGCCATATACCGGGGGGTTCTGGAGGGCGGTGTGATAGACGGCTGCCAGGCGGGCCTGGCACCGACCGCTTATATCAATGCATTGATGGTCAGAAATGATCTGTGTGTGGAAAACCATTGGGGTTGGGAGGAAGCGCTGGAGCTTTACGGGAATGAGAGGTTAAAGCCTGCATATTTGTTTGTGGATTACTTTGGGGTGCTGAATTCATCCACAGACATATTACGGATTTTCCTGCCCTCCCTGGATGCGTCCCCCTTTGTAAACCTTGGGGAGGGAACCTGTAATTTTACAGACCCCACATTTATAAAGATATTGGAAGCGGCGAAGGAATACGACCGGAACGAGTATGACGATATGAGAGAGAAGCTTGGCGAAAATCAGGTGGCGGCATTTCGGATCAGTCACATGGATTTTGTCTGGTTCAGCAGTCTGATGGAGCAGTATGGAGAACAATACCGGCTGATTGGATTTCCGACGGAGGATGGCAACGCGAATTTTTGGGAGTGTGCGTATTTCCTGGTTGTGAATCGGGAGACCAGGCATATGGATCAGGTAGGGCAGTTTCTGAATTTTCTGTTTTGCGAGGAGAGCCAAAGCTATGATATCCCCGGATTTTTTCCCGTGCGGGGGGATATGTTGGAGGAACATATTGTGTGGTCGCCGGATTGGGACGCAAATCTGGACTTGGAACGTTATGCCTATTATGATAATGGGGGCGGGTCTTACAGTCTGTTGCCCTTGAAGGCCCCAGGCGTTTCATGGATGGAGGAATATCAGGAGTTGGCGGAAAACGCGGTTCCCTGTGCCGGTGACGAAAGCTTTATCTGGCAGATTATCGAGGAAGAGGCGGGCAGCTTTTTTGCGGGAGACAGGGATGCAGGGAGTGCCGCCGGGCTTATCCAAAACAGAGTGCAGTTATATTTGAATGAGCAGAATTAGAAATAGAGGGCTGTGAAGAAAGAGAATCTACGACTTTCTTCACAGCCCCTGCCTTTTTTCTTCAGATTATTTGCCCAGGGCGGTGGACTGCTTTACCACGGTGTCTTTGTTGTAGCAGGCGAATGTCTCCTCCACCAGCTTTTTATCAGGCTTGGGAGTGAAGAGGCTGACCACCGGAACGATGACCAGTCCCGCCAGCATTGCGATGGAACCGCAGTTGATGGGATTTTGCATGATGGCGGGCAGAAGCTGCTTTGCTGCCATTTCCACGATCATCAGGCCGGAGCCGAAGATAAAGGACACCCAGCAGGCGGCCCTGGTGGTCTTTTTCCAGTACAGGGCATACAGGAAGGGGGCCAGGAAGGCACCCGCCAGCGCACCCCAGGAGATGCCCATAAGCTGTGCGATGAAGGTGATGGAACTCTTGTACTGGATCAGGGCCAGGACGGCGGAGATGGCGATAAACACCACCACCAGGATACGGATCAGCAGGAGTTGTTTTTTGTCATCCATTTTTTTCATTAGTGTCTCTTTTAAAAAGTCGATGGTCAGGGTGGAACTGGAGGCGATGACCAGGGAACTTAAGGTGGACATGGAGGCCGAAAGCACCAGGATAACCACCAGGGCGATCAGCACAGGTCCCAGGTTTTGCAGCATGGTGGGGATCACGGAGTCAAATCCTTCGGCGGCAATGTCAACCTGGTCGGAGAACAGCCTGCCGAAGCCTCCCAGAAAGTAGCAGCCGCCGGCCACCACCAGAGCAAACAGCGTGGAGATGATGGTGCCTTTCCTGATGGACTCCTCATTTTTTGATGGCATAAAATTTCTGCACCATCTGAGGCAGCCCCCAGGTGCCCAGAGAGGTCAGGATCACCACAAAAAGCAGGTTCAGAGGGTCCGGCCCAAAGAAGGAGGCGAAGATGCCGGGAGCCTCGGTGACGGAGGGGTCCGTGACCCGGGCCAGTCCCTCATAAGCAGCCATGAAACCGCCCTTGCTTTTAAGGACGGCGACGATAACGGTGACAATGCCAAAGAGCATGATGATGCCCTGGATGAAATCGTTGATGGCGGTGGCCATATAGCCCCCGGCGATAACATAGATGGCCGTGAGTACTGCCATCAGGACGATGCATATGGAGTAGTCGATGTCAAAGGCCATGCCGAAGAGCCGGGAGAGCCCGTTATACAGGGATGCCGTATAGGGGATCAGGAAGATAAAAATAATGACGGAAGCGGCGATCTTCAGCGGCCTGCTGCCAAAGCGCCGGCCGAAAAACTGGGGCATGGTGGCGGAGTCCAGATGCTGGGTCATGATCCGGGTGCGCCTGCCCAGCACCACCCAGGCCAGCAGGGAGCCGATGACGGCGTTGCCGATGCCGGCCCAGGTGGCCGCGATCCCGTATTTCCATCCGAACTGTCCCGCATAGCCCACAAACACCACGGCGGAGAAATAGGAGGTGCCGTAGGCGAAGGCGGTGAGCCAGGGGCCTACAGAACGGCCGCCCAGCACGAAGCCGTTTACGTCGGTGGCATTTTTGCGGCAGTAGAGGCCAATGCCGATGAGTACGGCAAAGTAAATGATCAGAATGATGAGTTTCAACATGGTACTTTATCCTTTCTTATTGTGAGTTCCGCATCCTCCCGGCCAGAACCGTTCCCGGCAGAGGAGGAACTGTCCCGAAGGAGGCCGGATATTTCTCGCACATGCATGTGCAGTACGGACATGGCAAATACTGGTTGTGAGTTTTGCATCTGCCATGTCAGAGTAAATGCGGTGCGTCGTACCGCTTTAAAGTATAAAACACTGATGCTTTAAAACGTTGAAGCGCTGCTGTGGAAAGTTTAGCACACTATATAGGAAAAGTCAATCTCACATTTTCAGCTGCTTTTTGATATGGTGTTCAATGCACTGGATGCCCTTGTAAAAGCCCATGGCTATCACGCACAGGATCAGGATGCTGGTGATCACCAGGTTCAGCTGGAACACCTGGCTGCCGTAGATGATCAGGTAGCCCAGGCCACGCCTGGCGGCCAGGAATTCTCCGATGATGACCCCCACCAGTGCCAGGCCGATGTTGACCTTGGTGGTGCTGAGCATGATGGGGATGGAGCCGGGCAGAATCACCTTGCGGAAGGCATCTTTCTTGTGGCCTCCCAGGGTGTAGATCAGGGTGATCTTTTCGCTGTCCACCTGCTGGAATCCTGTGTAAAAGCTGATGATGGAGCCGAACAGAGCCACGGAAATCCCCGCCACTATAATGGTGGTGCTGCCTGTGCCCAGCCATACGATGAAAAGGGGGGCCAGGGCGGACTTGGGCAGGCTGTTTAAAATCACCAGGTAAGGTTCGGTGATCTCGGACAGTTTTTGAGAATACCACAGCAGGGTGGCGGCGACCAGGCTGATCAGAAACACCAGCAGGAAGCTGGCAATGGTCTCCATCAATGTGATCCCCACATGCAGAAACAGAGAGCGGTCCAGGACCATGCCCCAGAGGCATTTTGCCACCAGGCTGGGGCTGGAGAAAAAGAAGCTGTCAATCCAGCCAAGCCGGGCGCTTAACTCCCACAGGACCAAAAAGAGCAGGAAGAAAAAAAGCCGGTAAAAGGCAATCTGGTGGTGGTGGCGGCGGTGCTGCCTTACGAATGCCTCCTGCTTCGTCAATTCTTTTTTGTGCTTGCTCATGACCTCATTTCCTCCCATAATTGATTGAAATAGTCGTTGAATTCAGGGGCATTTCTGGCGGCCAGGGGCGAATCGTCCTGGAGCGTCAAGTGAATGGGGATCTCCTTTTTTACGGTGGCGGGCCTGCCGGAGAGTACCACGATGCGGTCCGCCAGGCTCACCGCCTCGGACAGATCGTGGGTGATCAGGATCACGGTCTTGCCGGTCCGGCGGATCAGATGGCAGATGTCGGCGGACACCATGAGCCTGGTCTGGTAGTCCAGTGCGCTGAAGGGCTCATCCAGTAAAAGCAGCTGGGGCTGCAGCGCCAGCGTGCGGATCAGGGCGGCCCGCTGCTTCATGCCGCCGGAGAGTTCGCTGGGGCGCTTATCCTTGAATTTTTCCAGATCATAGTCCCGCAGCAGTGAATTTACATATTCCAGCTTTTCAGGGGTCAGCATATGGTTGATCTCCAGCCCCAGGATTACATTTTTATAAATACTGCGCCATTCAAACAGATGCTCCCGCTGCAGCATGTAGCCCACCCGGGGATAGCGCAGGGAGCCATCGGGATTATTTACCAGGATTGTGCCTTCCTCCGCGGGCAGAAGGCCGGCAATGATGGACAGCAGTGTGGATTTGCCGCAGCCGCTGGGGCCCACCACGGCTACGAATTCGCCCTCCCGGACTCCGAAGGTGATCAGGTCCAGCGCCTTGGTCTCCCCGTGGAGGCTGTGGTAGGAATAGCTGATGTTTTTCAACTCCAGTATGTTTTTATCCATCCGAGTCCTCTCGCAAGGTTATTTTCACAGATCGCCGGAGAGCCGCGCTTTAGGCGGGTATTGGCCTTGATGTGAAAAGCAACCTCAAAAAATAGATTTTACTTTATAGTATTCGTTCCTTGCAATAAAGTGCCATTCATGGTATGATATAGATTAGTTTTAACTTAGCGACTGAGAAGATATACTAACGAGCGCTAAGATTTTCCAATTCCTGCACGCCCCACACTGCATAATC
>CAMWSA010000055.1 GCA_947176785.1 uncultured Lachnospiraceae bacterium | reverse complement strand
AGCGGGCGGATATCCATCACCGGGATTGTGGACTGGGAGGGCAGATGCGGAACTCAAAACAGCATCGGCCCGGACAGTACACTGATGGATATTCGGACGCCCCAAGCGGGCGGATATCCATCACCGGGATTGTGGACTGGGAGGGCAGATGCGGAACTCCTAATGAGGGGACAAATTATGGCAAAAGTAGTTATTATGGATCATCCCCTGATCCAGCATAAGATTGGTTTTATACGCAGGGCGGAGACCGGCACCAAGGATTTCCGGCAGACCATCAGTGAGATCGCCATGCTGATCTGTTATGAGGCTACCAGGGACCTGCAGCTGGATGATGTGCGGATCGAGACGCCGATCTGCACCGCCACAGTGAAGGAACTCAGGGGCAAAAAGATGGCAATCGTGCCTATCCTGCGGGCAGGGCTGGGCATGGTGGACGGCATGCTGAACCTGATTCCTGCGGCAAAGGTGGGACATATTGGTCTGTACCGTGACCCGGAAACCCTCAAGCCGGTGGAATATTACTGTAAGCTCCCCGCAGACTGCGCGGAGAGGGAGGTCTTCGTGGTGGATCCCATGCTGGCCACCGGCGGCTCCTCTGTGGCGGCCATTCAGATGTTAAAGGACAAGGGATGTAAGAACATCCATTTCATGTGCATCATCGCCGCGCCGGAGGGCGTGGAACTGATGAAGCGGGAACACCCGGATGTGGACATGTATATAGGTGCGCTGGATGAGAGGCTGAACGACCATGGGTATATTGTGCCTGGCTTGGGGGATGCGGGGGACCGTATCTTCGGTACAAAGTAAGGGGATGGGCTATGAGCGGCAAGAGAGAGGATTATATCAGCTGGGATGAGTATTTTATGGGGGTGGCCCAGCTTTCGGGCATGCGCTCCAAAGACCCGGGCACTCAGGTGGGAGCCTGCATTGTCAGTCAGGAAAACAAGATTTTATCCATGGGCTATAACGGTTTTCCAAATGGCTGTGCCGATGACTGCTTCCCCTGGGAGCGGGAGGCGCAGGAGGAACTGGACACAAAATATCCCTTTGTGACACACAGCGAACTCAATGCCATACTGAATTACCGGGGCGGATCTCTGGAGGGAACCAAATTGTATGTGTCCCTGTTCCCCTGCAATGAGTGTGCCAAGGCCATCATTCAGGCGGGCATCAAGACTGTGGTGTATGCCAGCGACAAATATAAGGGGACGCCTTCCAATGTGGCCTCTAAAAGAATGTTTGACGCCGCCGGAGTGGAGTATGTGCCCTACCACAGGACAGGCAGAAAAGTGGAACTGGAATTGTGAGAGCGTATGAAAGCATATTTTAAGCGGGGAACAAAGAGAAGGATTGCATTTTTGTTGGCGGCATCGCTGGTATTTGTCAGTGTGCCGTTTTCCTCCCATGCCACCAGTTCCACCCGGCAGGAGATCGAGGAGAAAGAGCAGGAAAAGGATCAGCTGGAAGACCAGATGGACGCCAACGAGCAGGAACTGAACGGATTAAAGGGGGAACAGAAATCCCTGAGACGGCAGTTGGCAGACTTAAATGAGCAGCTGACGGCGGTCAGCGACCATTTGGCGGAACTGGAACAGATGATCAGTGGCAAGGAACAGGAGATTGCGGATACCGTCCAGGCATTGGCAGATGCCAGGGTTAAAGAGGCGTGGCAATATGACTGCATGGAGAAGCGCATACAATATGCCTATGAGATGAGACAGGAGAACTTGCTGGATGTCTTTTTCAGCTGGGAGGGTTTTGCCAGGTTTCTGAATCTTTCCATATATACGGAGCGCATTGCGGAAGCGGACGATGAGATGCTGGATCAGATAATTGAAAACCGGGAGTTCATTGAGTCCGAGGAACTCAGGCTGCAGCAGGAGATGGAAGAACTGGACTATCTGAAGATGCAGGCGGAGGCGGAGAAGAGCCGGGTATCCGGCCTGATCAGCCAGACCAGCAACCGTATGGCAGACTATGCGGACCAGATATCGGATGCGGAGGCGGAGGCCAGAGAGTACGAGGCCAATCTCAAAAAGCTGGAGGAGGACCTGGAAGCCCTCAAGAAGAAGCTGCAGCAGGAGATCGCCATGTCCCAGCGGGCGGCCAATGCCACCTGGCGTAATATCTCGGATGTGACTTTCGCGGACGGGGACCTGTATCTGCTGGCCAATCTGATCTACTGTGAAGCGGGTGGGGAACCCTATGAGGGAAAACTGGCGGTGGGTGCCGTGGTAATCAATCGGATGCTCAGCAGTGTCTATCCTGATACGGTGTTGGGCGTAATCTATCAGAAAAAGCAATTCTCCCCGGTGGGCAGCGGCAGGCTGGCTCTGGCGCTGGCGGACAACAAGGCTACGGCTGACTGCTATAAGGCGGCGGAGGAAGCCATGTCCGGTATGAGCAATGTGGGGAATTGTGTGTATTTCCGCACTCCCATACCAGGGCTTAACGGTATCTCCATAGGGGGACATATTTTCTACTGATATGACATATGGTCAGCGGCATTGGAAATTGTACTTGAGGGCAAAAAACTGCGCAGGGGGCAGGCCCTTATCGTAAACAATTTCAGCGCCGTTTACGATAAGGGCCTCGGACATTACAGTCCGAGGCTTTCTATCGGCGCTTGCAGCTGATCAAACTTATCTTTATAGATGTAGGTGAGCAGGTGGTTTAACTGCCGCAGGGCGGCGGAAAGTTGGGAGGCGGAGAGCAGGCCCGATTCAAAAGCCTGGGCCAGTTCATCCAGATCCACCACTTTGATACGGCCGTCGGGATAGACGATCACATCGGCCAGCAAATCCGTAGCCGTCAGAGTTTGGGCAGCTTCATCCCGTGCATACTCTACAATATCGCAATACCAGTACAGCAGGGAATCGTCCTGGCGGTAGAATTTGCTGAGTTTGAACCCCTCTCTCAAAAAATAGCAGGAGCAGCCGTGACTGAAAGCAATTTTGGGGTTCAGTGTCTTCCAGGAGGTGATGATCAGATCCTCAGTCTGTTTTACGATTACATCGTCCTTGAGTAAGATACATTCTGCGGGAATCAGGCGTTTGCGGTATAATTGTAATTCGTTCATGGCATCTCCTTTTTGAGTGGGGTGTATCTGCCGGGTTCCGGGCGGCAGGCCGGAAAAGATTTTCCGATCCCTGCTCGCCCCATGCTGCAAAACCCGACAACATGTGCCGTGCAGGAAGAAAAATTTAATCGGTTGTGAGTATACAATGATACTACAATGCGCATGTTTAGAAGTCAACTATTTCTCTGGAAATATTTATAGAATTTTTCGCGTGATATTGTTTGCTTCTACTGGACTTTTTAGAAAAAATTATATATAATAATGGAATGAGCAAAAAAGCGCCCTATGACAGAAAAAATAAACAGGATAAAAGTGTGTACCGCGCATTGGTACTGATCATGCAGTTTGGCATCAATATGCTGGTACCCATTGGGTTTATGTCCTGGCTGGGAATCCTGCTGGATCGCAAGTGCGGTACTTCTTTTTTTATGGTGCTGTTTTTCTTTATTGGTGCCATAGCGGGCTTTCAGAACATTTGGCGTATGGCCAGGTCTGTTTATGACGAAGAGTCCCATGAGAAAAATGCAAATGGGCAGGCGAAGCGGAAGGATGCAGGCAAAGACGATGATAAGTAGATTAAGAGCGATCAACAGGGCCTTGCTGGAACTGGATCTGGGAATCCTCTTTGGCGGCGTTGTGTGTCAGCTGGTGGGCATGTGGCCTGCCAGGCACAGGGGACTGTATGCAGCCGCCCTGTGGCTGGGAATCCTGCTGGCCCTGCTGGGAACCTGGCATATGTACAGGACTCTGGACAGGGCGTTGGACATGGGGGACAGCGCATCCAAGGCGGTGGTGACAGGCGGCCTGCTGCGGTATGCGGTACTGTGTATCATTTTAGGGATTATCATGTTGACGGACGTGCTTAACCCCCTGATTGTATTTTTAGGCTATATGATGATGAAAGTAGCGGCATATCTTCAGCCGTTTACCCATAAATTATGCAATATGGTTTTTCACGAGACAGACCCGGTGCCCCAGCCCATGCCGGAGGGTGAGTCGGTGACAGAGCCTGCGTCTCCGGACTGAGAAAGAATATGGTCCACGTGAGGAAGCATATGGACAGTAAACGCACGGACAGCGCTGTACACAAGTGGACGGGAAATGGCCGGAGGAGGTTTGAACGGGAATTTCCCTGCCGGGAATGGTACTGGAAGGGCGTTTACAGAATTTAATACTAATGAGCGCTAAGATTTTCCGATGCCCGCAGGCCGCAGGCTGCACAATCGGCATGTGGCCTGCGGGAAGGAAAATCTGACCGCTCATGAGTATATATAAGGATAAGAGGGAGGTGAGAGTATGCAAATTGGACCTTTGTTATCCTCGGCTGACAATATCGATTTTATGATACATGGCCTGTTCAAGTATAGTTTTTTCGGCCATGAGGTGTGGATAACAACATCGCATGTGTGCATCCTGATCGTCATGCTGATTATCGTCGGCTTTGCCGTCGCGGCGAACCGGGCCATGAAGAAGGCCACGGAGGTGCCAACGGGTTTCCAGAACGTGGTGGAGTTGATGGTGGAGAAGCTGGATGGCATGGTGGATAGCCCCATGGGAAAAAATGCCCCCAGATTTTACAATTATATTGGAACGGTATTTATTTTCATCCTGCTGTCCAATATATCAGGTCTGCTGGGACTACGGCCGCCTACGGCAGATTATGGTGTGACGCTGCCGCTAGGTATCCTCACTTTTGTGCTGATTCATTTTAATCAGTTTAAATATCAAAAGCTCAAGGATATCTGGGCGGATATGTGTTCGCCGCTGCCGCCATGGCTGCCTATCTGGTTTCCGATCAACCTGATCAGTGAGATCGCGGTACCGGTGTCCCTGTCCCTGCGTCTGTTTGCCAACGTACTGTCCGGCACGGTGATGATGGCGTTGGTATATGGGCTGCTGGGATGGTTTGCCACCATATGGCCTGCAGCGCTGCATGTGTATTTTGATTTGTTCTCCGGAGCAATTCAGACCTATGTATTCTGTATGCTGACCATGACATACATTAACAATGCCATCGGCAGCGAAAATTAAAAAATGATAAGGAAACTCAAAACAGCATATTTCCGGAATATGCGGAACGCAAAATAGGAGGAAAAAAATATGGATTTCAATACTAATTTTATCTTGGGATGTTCTGCAATTGGCGCAGGTCTGGCAGTTATCGCCGGTATCGGGCCTGGTATTGGGCAGGGTATTGCAGCCGGCCATGCGGCCGCTGCGGTGGGACGCAACCCGGGCGCCAAGTCTGCAATTACCTCCACCATGCTGCTGGGGCAGGCCGTGGCAGAGACCACCGGTCTGTATGGCCTGCTGATTGCCATGCTGCTGTTATTCGTAAAGCCGTTAGGTAAGTAAGCCTCCGGGACAAGTGAATCTACGCCGCAAGCGGCGTACTTATGGAACGAGTATATAAAGGAGGCAGAGAATGATACTTTTAACGGCCCAGGAGCCCATGGAGAGACTCTTTGATCTGGACTACCAGCTGCTGGCTGACTCCATGCTGATGATCATTGCGATCTTTGTGCTGTTCCTGCTGCTGAGTTACTTTCTGTTCAATCCGGCCAGGAAGATGTTGCAGGATCGTAAGGACAAGATCAAGAGCGAACTGGACGATGCGCAGGGCAATATGGAGCAGGCCGCCAGACTGAAGGAAGAGTATGAGGCGAAGATAAGGGATATCGACAAGGAAGCGGAAGAGATTCTCAGCGATGCCCGCAGGCGTGCGCTGGAGAATGAGAATGAGATCATAGCCAAGGCCAGGGAAGAGGCGTCCGGAATTATGGAGCGCGCCCGCACGGAGGCCCGGCTGGAGAAGCAGAAGATGGCCGACGAGGTGAAGCGGGAGATGATTGGCATCGCTTCGATGATGGCCGGCAAGGCTGTGGCAGCTTCCATGAACGCGGAAATCCAGGACAGCCTGGTGAATGAGACTCTGAAAGAAATAGGTGATCATACATGGCTAAGTTAGTGGAACAGACATATGGAGAAGCCTTGTTCCAGACCGCCATGGAGGCAAATCAGGTGGATGCGTTTCTGGAGGAGGTAAAGCTCGTCCAGACAGTGCTGAAACAGAATCCGGAATGGGACAGACTGATGAAGCACCCCAAGATTTCCAAGCAGGAAAAAGTGGAGATCATGAAGGGGGCATTTGCGGGAAGGATCAGCAGGGAGATGACAGGCTTCCTGGAATTGATCCTGGTCAAGGAGAGATACGGCCAGCTGCAGGCTATTTTCCGGTACTTTACAGAGAAGGTAAAGGAGGAGAAGAAGATCGGCACGGCCTATGTGACTACGCCTGTGGAACTGTCTGAATCCCGCAAGGCGGACATACAGGCCAGACTTCTTGATACCACTCCCTATCTGACCATGGAGATGCACTATGCGGTGGACCCCTCGCTGATCGGCGGGATGGTAATCCGCATCAAGGACAGAGTGGTAGACAGCAGTATCCGTACGAAGCTGGCGGATATGAAGCGGGAATTATTACAAATCCAGTTGGGCTAAACCCAACCGGAAGAAAGGTGCGAACCAACCTATGAATTTGAGACCAGAAGAAATTAGTTCCGTAATTAAGGAACAGATTAAGCGGTATGCGTCTGAGCTTAATGTATCTGATGTCGGCACGGTCATTCAGGTGGCAGATGGTATTGCCCGTGTTCATGGTCTGGAGAATGCCATGCAGGGTGAACTGCTGGAATTCCCCGGCGAAGTGTACGGCATGGTGATGAACCTGGAAGAAGACAATGTAGGTGCGGTACTTCTCGGTAATCATAGAAACATTAATGAAGGCGATACGGTTAAGACTACCGGCAGGGTAGTGGAAGTCCCGGTGGGAGATGCCATGCTGGGACGTGTTGTGAACGCGCTGGGACAGCCCATTGACGGCAAGGGCCCGGTACAGAATGAGAGTTTCCGTAAGATAGAGAGGGTGGCCAGCGGCGTTATCACCAGAAAGTCCGTGGATACCCCCCTGCAGACAGGTATCAAGGCCATTGATGCCATGGTGCCCATCGGAAGAGGACAGCGTGAGTTGATCATCGGGGACCGTCAGACAGGTAAGACGGCCATCGCCCTGGATACGATCATCAATCAGAAGGGGCAGGGTGTAAAGTGCGTGTATGTGGCCATCGGCCAGAAGGCTTCCACCGTAGCCAATATTGTAAAGACTCTGGAGAACTACGGTGCCATGCAGTATACCACGGTGGTGGTATCCACCGCCAGCGACCTGGCACCGCTGCAGTATATCGCTCCCTATGCCGGCTGTGCGATCGGTGAGGAGTGGATGGAAAAAGGCGAGGATGTGCTGGTAGTGTATGACGACTTGAGCAAGCATGCCACCGCATACCGTACACTCTCCCTGCTGCTTCGTCGTCCCCCCGGACGTGAGGCGTATCCCGGTGACGTATTCTACCTGCACTCCAGGCTGCTTGAGCGTGCGGCACGCATGAGCGAGGAGTACGGCGGCGGTTCTCTGACGGCACTGCCGATTATTGAGACCCAGGCCGGGGACGTGTCCGCTTACATCCCTACCAATGTAATTTCCATCACCGACGGCCAGATCTATCTGGAGACGGAGATGTTTAACGCAGGTTTCCGCCCTGCTGTCAATGCGGGCCTGTCTGTATCCCGTGTGGGCGGCGCGGCTCAGATCAAGGCAATGAAGAAGATTGCGGCTCCCATCCGTGTGGAGTTGGCCCAGTACCGTGAACTGGCGGCTTTCTCCCAGTTTGGCTCGGAACTGGACGCCGACACCAAGGAGAAGCTGGCCCAGGGCGAGCGTATCAAGGAAGTGTTGAAGCAGCCCCAGTACCAGCCCATGGCCGTGCAGTATCAGGTTATTATTATCTATGCGGCTACCAACAAGCATCTGCTGGATGTGCCGGTGGAGGATATCACTCGTTTTGAGAAGGAATTATTTGATTTCCTGAATACAAAATATGCAGAGGTTCCCCGGGCAATCGCAGAGGAGAAGGTGATCTCCGAGAAGACGGAAGAACTGCTGGTAAAGGCGATTAAAGAGTTCAAGGCGCAGTTCCATTAGAGTGTAAGGGCTGATGCGGTATTGCAGGAAATCCTGCAATATGCAGAGAGGAAAGAGGTATATATATGGCATCAATGCGTGATATCAAGCGTCGCAAAGGGAGCGTACAGAGCACCCAGCAGATCACCAAGGCCATGAAACTTGTTTCTACCGTAAAGCTGCAGCGGGCCAGAGCCAGCGCGGAGAATTCCAAGGCATATTTTAACTGCATGTACCAGACAGTAAACCGGATTCTGGCAAGGGTGGGCAGCCTGCAGCACAGATATTTACAGTCTGCGGGCAGCGGCAAAAAGGCCGTGGTTGTCATCTCCTCCAACAGAGGGTTGGCAGGAGGCTACAACTCCAACATTGTGAAGCTGGTGACCCGCCATGAGGGGTGGGACAGAGAAGACGTACTGATCTATGCCGTGGGCCGCAAGGGCAAGGATGCCTTTGTGAGAGAGGGCTATGAGGTGCGGATGGATCTGTCCGATGTTGTGGAGGAACCCGCCTATCCGGATGCGATGCTGTTGTGCGGCGAATTGCTGAAGGCATATGCGGAGGGCGAGGTCGGAGAGATCTATCTGGCTTATACGGCCTTCAAAAACACCGTGAGCCATGTGCCCACCCTGTTAAAGCTTCTGCCGGTGGAACAAGCGGCGGAGAGCGAAGGGGAAGAGCCGGAGGTTCCCATGAATTTTGAGGCGGACGACGAAGAGGCTTTGGAAATGATTATCCCCAAGTATGTGGCCAGCCTGATCTACGGCGGACTTATGGAGGCTGTGGCCAGTGAAAACGGCGCGCGTATGCAGGCAATGGACAATGCGACCAACAATGCGGAAGAAATGATAAGTGATTTGACGCTGAAATACAACAGGGCTCGTCAGGGCTCAATCACACAGGAATTAACAGAGATTATAGCCGGGGCAGAGGCGATTTCATAGTTCAGCCCCGCAGAAAAAGCATCTGCCCATACAATACATGCACGAAAGCGCGCGAAAAACCTGGCGGCAGGGTCTCCTGTGCCGGGGACGGTATTGGGGCGGATGCGGAATTCTAATCAGAAAGGTATGGATGTTATGACAGGAAAAAATAAAGGAAGGATTACCCAGATCATCGGTGCGGTGCTGGATATCCGCTTTGGCGAGGGCAGCCTGCCGGAGATCAATGAGGCTATCGTGATTCCCGGCAAAGACGGCGGCGAGCTGACAGTGGAAGTTTCCCAGCATTTGGGTGACGATACCGTGCGGTGTATCGCCATGGGTACGACGGACGGCCTGGTGAGGGGCATGGATGCCATCGCCACAGGCGCGCCTATCTCCGTGCCTGTAGGCGAAAATACCCTGGGCCGTATTTTCAATGTGTTGGGTAAACCCATTGACAATAAGCCGGTACCGGAAGGTGTGACCTATGAGCCCATCCACAGACCGGCACCGGATTTTGAAGAGCAGTCTACGGAGACTGAGCTGCTGGAGACCGGTATCAAGGTGGTTGACCTGCTGTGCCCTTATCAGAAGGGCGGTAAGATCGGTCTGTTCGGCGGCGCAGGTGTGGGCAAGACCGTGCTGATCCAGGAACTGATCCGAAATATCGCTACCGAACACGGCGGTTATTCCGTATTCACCGGCGTAGGGGAGCGTACCCGTGAAGGGAATGATCTGTATCATGAGATGAGTGAGTCAGGAGTTATCGACAAGACCACTATGGTATTTGGACAGATGAATGAGCCCCCTGGAGCGAGAATGCGTGTGGGCCTTACCGGTTTGACTATGGCGGAGTATTTTCGTGACAAGGGCGGCAAGGACGTGCTGCTGTTCATCGACAATATTTTCCGTTTTACGCAGGCGGGCAGCGAGGTATCCGCGCTGCTGGGACGTATGCCCTCTGCGGTGGGTTATCAGCCTACGCTGCAGACGGAGATGGGTGCCTTGCAGGAGCGTATTACCTCCACGAAAAACGGTTCCATCACTTCTGTCCAGGCGGTGTATGTGCCTGCGGACGATCTGACCGACCCGGCCCCCGCCACAACTTTTGCCCATCTGGACGCCACCACTGTGTTGTCCCGTTCCATCGTGGAGTTGGGTATTTATCCGGCTGTTGACCCGCTGGAGTCCACCTCCCGTATCCTGGACCCCCGTATCGTGGGCGAGGAGCATTACAAGGTGGCCCGTGGCGTGCAGGAAATCCTGCAGAGATACAAAGAACTACAGGATATCATCGCCATTCTGGGTATGGATGAGTTGTCCGAGGATGATAAGCTGGTGGTTTCCCGCGCCCGTAAGGTGCAGAGATTCTTATCCCAGCCATTCTTCGTGGCAGGCCAGTTTACCGGTCTGGAAGGCAAGTACGTGCCCATCAACGAGACCATCCGTGGCTTTAAGGAGATTTTGGAGGGCAAGCACGATGACATTCCGGAGAGTTATTTCCTGAACGCCGGCGGCATCGACGATGTACTCACCAAAGTGAAATAAGGAAAGGCGGGTTTTCCATGGCAGAAAATAATTGCTTGACTTTGAAGATCATTACGCCGGGCAGGGTATTTTACGAGGGCGAAGCGGAAATGGTGGAATTTAACACCTCCGAGGGAGAAATCGGCGTGCTGCCCGGCCATCTGCCCATGACAGTGATCGTTAAGCCGGGAGTACTTACCATCACGGAGCCGGAGGGTGAAAAGGAAGCGGCATTACATGCGGGCTTTGTAGAAATTCTGCCTGACAAGGTTACGATTTTGGCAGAGATTATCGAGTGGCCCAGTGAGATTGACGCCGCCAGGGCGGAAGCCGCGAGGGAGCGTGCCCAGGAGCGCATCCATGAACATGCCAGCGACACGGATATGGCCAGGGCGGAGACTGCTCTGCTGCGGGCAATGGCCCGTATTCAGGTGATAAGGTAAACCATAGCCCTTGACGGGAACAGCCGCAGGGCATTCAACTGTGGGAGCAGGCCAGTAACGCCGGGTATGCCGGATGCATATGTTATAAAAAAAGAAAAGGTATTATGGACATGGATTTTGAACGCAGGATTTTACCTTTTTATATGACATATCCGGCGGCGGGCTATGGGAATGCGGCCCCTTATGGTCAGCAGAATGCGGACGTGCTGCGTGATCTGGAATATTTCCGGCAGATGTATCCCGCAGAGGTACGACGCCATCAGACGAGAATCGCCGAGATTCTGGATAAGATGGATTATGAGGGCAGCGTGATTTACGATGAGTATCCTGACCGCTATACTTTGGAGCGCCTGGCTGAGAATATAACCGATATCATCCGACGGGAGGAAAGTCAGCAAGATTCAATGCAGGAGCGATTGGGCGATGACGGGAAAACGATGCCGTCGCTGATTTTTGTACTTCTGGTAAACGAAGTGTATAAACGCCGCCGAGGCGGCAGAAGAGGATTTTTCAGCATCCGCTGAAGATAATTTATACTAACGGGAGTTATGATTTTAATTCCTGCGCCCCACGCTGCAAAACCGGGCAGTATATGAGGTGCAGGAAGGAAAATCTAATCGCTCGTGAGTATACAACAGACAAAGCCACGAAAGCCATATGCTTTCGTGGCTTTGTGGAACTCTGAACAGGATCAGCCACAGCAGCATCTGCCTGAAAGGGACGGATGCGGAACTTTAAACGGCATCTGCCGGACAGTGCAGATGCGGAACTCTAATCGGAGAATTGAGTATGGACGAGCTTAGCACATTGCTGAGAGGAATAGTGAATGAGGGACTGGTGCAGGTGATTTTGAGCAACAGCCGGGACAGATCCTGCGGCGACAAGCTGAAGATGCGCCCGCTGCTGCTACAGGGGAAGCTGATGTTCCAGAGTACCCGCTATGTGGGAAACCAGGTATTTCATGAAAACCATGATGCCCGGAGGGCATGTGAATTAATAGAAAAACTGCTTCGGGAGCAATTTCGCCAGTGTGAAATTACGGCCCGGGACCAAAGTGTTACTGTGTTGGTCAGCAAGAAGGGAAAAATGACAATCAAGACCAGAAAGGCGGTCTGCAATGCGCCCAGGGAGCTTTCCCATAACAGGGAAAAGCGATATATACTGAGGGAGGGCTGCCCGGTGGATTTCCTGGTGGGGCTGGGAGTTCAGACTCCGGATGGAAGGGTTACCAAGAATAAATATGACAAATTTCGCCAGATTAACCGTTATCTGGAGTTTATTGAGGATATTCTGGATCAGCTGCCCAGGGAGGGCACGATCCATATTATTGATTTTGGCTGTGGCAAGTCGTATCTGACTTTCGCCATGTACTATTATCTTCATGAGTTACAGGGGAGAGACATTCGGGTCACTGGCCTGGATCTGAAGGCGGATGTAATCCGGCATTGCAATGAACTGGCTGCACAGTGCGGGTACGGGCATCTGCATTTTCAAGTGGGGGATATCAGCACCTATGAGGGGGAGCAAAAAGTGGACATGGTGGTATCTCTTCATGCCTGTGACACGGCAACGGACTATGCACTGGAAAAGGCGGTGGGCTGGGGGGCCAGGGTGATCCTGGCGGTGCCCTGCTGTCAGCATGAGGTCAACAGGCAGATCCATTGTGAAGAATTGGAGCCATTGCTGCGGTATGGGATCATCAAAGAGCGTATGTCCGCCCTGATCACGGATGCTGTCCGGGCAGGTCTGCTGGAGCAGCAGGGGTATGATACCCAGATTCTGGAGTTTATAGATATGGAGCATACACCTAAGAATCTTTTGATTCGGGCGGTAAAGAGGACGCAGGGAGCAGGCGCGGGAGGGCCGCGTATGCTGAAAAGACAGGAGGCCCGGCGGGGAGAAAGTGTCCGGCGGGAAGAGAGTGCCAGGCAGGAAGAAAGTGTCCGGCGGGAAGAGAGTGCCAGGCAGGAAGGACGTGCCCGCGCGGAAGCTAGGGCCGTGGGGGGCGGGGGGGGGCGGGGGGGAGGGCGGGGGGGGGGGGG
>CAMWSA010000054.1 GCA_947176785.1 uncultured Lachnospiraceae bacterium | reverse complement strand
GATCATGGGCCTGGCAGCGCGGGGCGGTGGCATGGGCCTTAATTTTTGTGCGGATTTTCTGCGGACCGTGCCGGAGGGAGAGGCAAATCCCGGCAGGCTGGAGGATGTGACAGCCCATGCCCTGCACATTTTGCGTACGGGCGGCGAGGACTGCCTGGGGCTTGGCAGTGACTTTGACGGCATCGACACCAACGAGGCCCTGCCCGGTGCCCAGGCCATGGAGAAGCTGTGGGAGGCCCTGAAGCAGGGGGGATTCACAGAGAGGCAGCTGGATAAGATTTTTTACGGCAATGTGCTGCGGGTGCTGGGAAGTGTGACATATATTAACGACCGCTAAGATTTCCAATTCCTGCCTGGCACATGTTGCATAATCGGGCAACATGTGCCGTGCAGAAAGGAAAGTCTTAGCGGTCGCTGGTATAGGATTTACCATATTAAGGATTTCGCCGGAAACCTTGCAAAACTTGCACATATGGCTTCTGTAGGAACTGAACGCAGAACCTTCAATGTCGTTTTCAGCACTGGCGGCAGGCGTTCAGCAGTGCCTGTATATCAGCAAAAGCGTACGTGGGCTTGTATTGGGTATGGGCCACCTCATCAGGGGTGGCTTCTCCCGTGTAGAGGACGCAGGTGTCCACCCCGGCGTTAATGCCGCAGGCGATATCCGTATAGAGCCGGTCCCCCACCACCAAAGTCTGGGCAGCTCCAAAGCCGCTGCCGGCCTGGCACAGGGATACCACCTTGGGGTTGGGCTTTCCCAGATAGAGGGGGGTTTTGCCGGTGGAAGAGGCGATCATCTGGCAGATGGCACCGCAGTCAGGAATAAAGCCGAAATCCACAGGGCAGCACAAATCCGGGTTGGTGGCGTAAAAGGGTATATCCATGGTGGACAGGAGCCGGCAGGCATTGACCAGCTTCTGATAAGTCAGTTCGTCATCGTATGCCACCACGGCGCATTGCGTATCGGCATCCGGGCTTTCCGTAATATGCAGCCCGGCTCCGCGCAGCGCAGTAATATAGGAGGCGGTGCCCAGCACATAGATTTTATCCCGGGCGTGATGTCGCTGCAGGTAGCGGACAGCCATATAGCCGGAAGTGATGAATTGTTCCCGGCTTGTCTCCAAACCGAAAACATCCCGGAATTTTTTCACATAGTCCGCATTGCTTTTGGTGGAATTGTTGGTAATATAGTAAGCCTTTCCTCCAATGGACTGAATGTAGTCTAACATGGGACGTGTGCCCTCATACAGGGTATCTCCCACGGCGATGGTACCGTCGATATCAAAGAGAAATAATTTTTTTGCCGAGAGTGGTGTCATATACAGTATCCTTTTTTACTATTTCAGTATGTGTCCGGCCAACTCCCATAAGCAGTGCAGTGCGGGAATATGCGGGCACACCGCTGTTCCAATCTTATCATATGTGTCCGGGAGTTGCAAGAGTCCCTTACGGGCTTTTATCTGTCTTTAAAATACTTATTGTGAAACGAAAGAGCCAGGGGTATAATGGTAGCAGGACAGGCTGAGAAGGTCAGAGGAGGTAAAGGGGAGATGGGAAACTAATTATACACACGATCGGTTAGGTTTTCCTTCCCGCACGGCACATGTTGCCCGATTATGCAGCATATGCCGTGCGGGATCTTAACGGTCGCTAGTATAAATCCCGGCAATAGCGGGTTTGCCGGGATCGGGAATGGTATCTATATAGATAAGTCAGGTCTGATTGGCATGATTAATCAGACGATTGATACGGCGAGACGTTTGACCTGTATCAACAGGCCGCGCCGCTTGGGAAAGTCTTTTGCGGAATTCGCCAGGGCCATCCGGCGGGTTAGGCGGGATGCGTATAATGAGGAGGCGTTTTATGAAATTAACCTGTTTTGCCAGGCCGCCCAAATTCAGGACACGGCTGGCTATGATGATAACCGGGGTGACGGTGCAGGGCTTTGGCCTGTCCCTGCTGATCCGGCTGGCGCTGGGAACGGACCCCTGCTCTTGCCTGACCCAGGGCGTGATCAATTATGTGCCCATCAGCTTTGGCACGGCCCAGCTGCTGTGCCATCTGGTGACATTTGTTTTTGTGCTGCGGTTTGACATGAGCTATATCGGATTTGGAACCATCGGGAATATGGTGTTTCTGGGGTACATAGCGGATTTCTTTGGCTGGATATGGGACAGCGTACTGCCCCGGGACTTTTTTGCCTCCCAGGCGGTACGCTGGGGGCTGCTGGTGCCGGTGCTGGTGGTTTTCATTTTGGGGGCGGCCACCTATATGACAGCGGGACTGGGGTCCTCCCCCTATGATGCCATGCCCTTTATCATTTCCCATAATTGTAAAAAAATCCCGTTTAAGGCGATCCGCATGATCTGGGATATCTCTTTTATGGCGGCAGGCTTCGCACTGGGCGGGGATGTGGGCATCGTGACGCTGGGGGTGGCTTTTTTCCTGGGGCCGGTGATCGCATATATGCAGAAAAAGCTGGCGGTGCTGCTGGATTAACGGCCGCAGGGATCTTCCGGTCCCTGCACAATACATATTGTATAATTGGGCAATCTACGCCGTGCGGGAAGGAAAACCTAATCGGTCGTTATACTTGCGGGCGCTGAGATTTTCTGATTCCTGCATGCCCCATTCTGCATAATCGGGCAGCATGTGCCGTGGGGGAAGGAAAATCTAATCGTTTGTCAGTATAGCATAAAGGGATTGCAGGAGGAAATGTATGGAAGAGAGAAAATACAAATCATCGGTGTTGATCAGACGGTTTATGCCTTACTACAGACCTCATATAAAGGTACTCTGTCTTGATCTGCTGTGCGCTGCCCTGACCACCATCTGTGAGATTGTACTGCCGCTGATTATCCGGCATATCACCAACCAGGCCATGGAGGATCTGGCGCTGCTTACTGTGCGCACTGTGGGAGGGCTGGGGCTGCTGTACCTGGTGCTGCGGCTGATAGATGCCGCCGCTTACTATTATATGGCTTACACCGGTCATGTGATGGGCGTGGACATGGAGACGGACATGCGCCGGGATGCTTACGGGCATCTGCAGAAGCTGTCCAATACCTATTACAACAACACGAAGGTGGGGCAGATCATGGGACGCATTACCAATGACCTGTTCGATGTGACGGAGTTTGCCCACCACTGTCCGGAGGAGTTCTTCATCGCCGGGATCAAGGGAGTGGCCTCCTTTTTGATCCTGTGTACCATTAATGTGCCGCTGACACTAATCATTTTCTGCGTTATACCTGTGATGGTGGTGGTCTGTAGTAAGATCAATTTCCGTCTCAGATCGCTGTTCCGCCAGCAGCGGCAGCAGGTGGGAGAACTGAATGCCCGGATCGAGGACAGTCTGCTGGGGCAGAAGGTGGTAAAGGCTTTTGCCAATGAGCATGTGGAGAATGCCAAGTTCGAGCAGGACAACCGGAAATTTTACCAGATTAAGAAGCGCAGTTACCGCTATATGGGCATTTTCCAGTGTTCTACCAGGCTGTTTGACGGTCTGATGTACCTGGTGACCATTGTGGCGGGAGGGCTTTTTGTGATACAGGGATCTATCCGGCCCAGCGATCTGGTGGCCTATGTGATGTATGTGTCCACCTTTATCGCCACGGTGCGCCGGATCATTGAATTTGCCGAGCAGTTTCAGCGGGGCATGACGGGGATCGAGCGTTTCCTGGAGATCATGGATGCGGATATCGAGATTTTTGACGAGCCGGGGGCAGTGGATCTGACAAACCCCAGGGGACATATTGTTTTTGAAAATGTGAGTTTTGAGTATCCCGACGACCACAATCAGGTGTTCCGCAATCTGAACCTGCGTATCAAACCCGGGGAGAAGGTGGCCCTGGTGGGCCCCTCCGGCGGCGGCAAGACCACATTGTGCAATCTGATCCCCAGGTTTTATGACGTGACGGCAGGGGAGATCTATCTGGACGGGAAAAATATCAGGGAACTGACCCTGAAGAGCCTGCGCCGCAGCATCGGCGTGGTGCAGCAGGAGGTGTACCTGTTTTCCGGAACGGTCTATGAGAATATTGTTTACGGGCGCATGGACGCATCCCGTCAGGAGGTGGAGGATGCAGCCCGGCGCGCGGGAGCCCATGAATTTATCATGGGGCTTAAGGACGGCTATGACACCTACATCGGCGAGCGTGGAGTGAAGCTCTCCGGCGGGCAGAAGCAGCGCATCAGCATTGCCCGGATGTTCTTGAAGGACGCCCCCATCATCATTCTGGATGAAGCCACCTCGGCCCTGGACAACGAGAGCGAATATGAGGTGGCCAAATCCCTGGCTGCACTGTCTGAAGGCCGTACCACGCTGACGGTAGCCCACCGGCTGTCAACGATCCGCAACAGTGACCGCATTCTGGTGCTGACGGAAGAGGGAATCACCGAGGAGGGCGACCATGAACAGCTGATGGCTTTGAAAGGGATTTATTATCATCTGTATCAGATGGCTAACGAGATGAAGTGAGATGGCATACATACCCACGATAGCAATATGGGTCCTGCAGGGAGGAAACCGCAGGACCCATATCATATTTATATGTACGACAGATTAGATTTTCCTCCCTGCATATCACATAGACTCTCGGAATCTCTAAGCCCTATTTCATGGGGCTTCTAATATTCCAGTCTTATGGATTCCTCCGCTTTTTACGGATCATACGAATCAAAAGCCGCCATTTTCCGCCAAGAGATTCCGAGAGACTATTCACATGTTGTCTGACCATGTAACATGTGTTGTGCGGGAATTGGAAAAACCTGGCGGTCATGCTTACAATAAGCGCTGGCAGAAAAGAGGGAGATTACGCTTCCACAAATACGGCAGTACCTCCGGCAACGTACAGACTATCGCCCTTTATTTCAGCAGCATTGCCCACTTTATACAGGATCGTGCCGCCTGTGTCGGAAACAGCCGCTTCCTCTCCGGAAGGATTGATTACCACCCTGATGCGCTGGCTGGCGCAAGCCCGCTCATAGACAAGGGGATAGCCGTCTTGCAGAAAAGTGATGCTGCCTCTGCTTTGCAGGGCGGGATGTTTTTGCCTGAAAGCGATGAGCCTTTTGACTTCGCTTCGCAGGGAGCAGATATCCGCGCACTGGCTCTCGGCATTGGGGCGGTCTTCGCTATCATCCAGGGGGATATACAGTTTTTCCTCAGGGGCGGAGGAAAAGCCTGCATTCAGCCCCTTGTTCCACTGCATGGGGCTGCGGGAGCCGGTTCTGCCGTATCCGCCTTCCACGGATACCAGATTCTCCACATAGCGCATACCGATTTCATCCCCATAGTAGATAAACGGCGCGCCCGGCATGGAGAGCAGGAAGGCAAAGACAAGCTTCATCTCCGCCGGATCCAGGCGGCGGGCCAGCCTGTCCATATCGTGATTCCCTGAGGGGATGCAGATCAGGCCCCGGCCGCCAACCTTTTCATAGTTTTCCCGATAGGCAGCCACAAATTCTCTGGCGCTGCCCCTTCCTCTTCTGGAAAAATACGGTTCATCGCAGCGCAGCAGGTCATTGTAATGGGAGGGGCCGAAGTGTAGCAGGAAGTCCATGTGGAAGCCTCCCACCAGGGACTTGTCCGGCTCGCCCCACTCGGAAACCAATGCGGCACCGGGGAATTCCCCGTCCAAAAACCGGCGGATATCCTGCCACAGGGCGATGGTACCCTTGCTTTCCTCGTCATTCTTGACCAGTGAGCCGGCCATGTCCACCCTGAAGCCGTCACAGCCCGCTTTCAGCCAGAACCGCATGATGTCCTTGAGGGCTTCACGGGTCGCCAGGGGGCCCTCCGCATCCATGGGCTGCTGCCATTTGCAGTCGGGATCAGGGCGGTAGAAGCCATAGTTGAGGGAGGGCTGGTGAGAGAAAAAGTTTACTGCACAGGAGCCGTCCCTTTCGGAAATTCCCCGGATGCAGCCCATTCCACGGGGTTCCTCCCACACGCTGTCCGTCCAGATATATCGGTCTGTGTATACATTTTTCTCAGCTTTCATGGACTCCTTAAACCACCGGTGGGTCACTGCGGTGTGCCCCGGCACAAGATCCAGAAGCACATGCATATCGCGCTTGTGGGCTTCCCGGAAGAGCGTGACCAGATCCTCGTTGGTGCCATATCTGGGGGCTACGGTATAATAGTCCTCCACATCATAGCCGGCATCACCGAAGGGAGACCGGAAGCAGGGATTGAGCCAGATCGCCGTGCAGCCCAGCTCCCGGATATAGTCCAGCTTTTGGGTGATGCCGTTGATATCTCCGATACCGTCGGCGTTGGTATCATAAAAGGATTGAGGGTAGATCTCATAAAATATGGCCTTGTCCAGCCATGTGAGTTGATTGTTCATAATGTATTTCTCCTATATTTAGTTCCGCATATCCCCGGACAGTACACAGGGCCGGTGATCAATATCTGGCCGCTTAGAGGCGCCCAGACATTGATCAGTGTACTGCCCGGGAATATGCTGTAAAAGTTCCGCATATCCCCGGACAGCACGCAGGGCCGGTGATCAATATCTGGCCGCTTAGAGGCGCCCAGACATTGATCAGTGTACTGCCCGGGAATATGCTGTAAAAGTTCCGCATATCCCCGGACAGCACACAGGGCCGGTGATAAATATGATAATACTATTAATATGGGATAAAAGCAAGTGGTTTTCGTTGACATAAGGTTGCGGAGATGATACGCTAAACATAGTTACATATGTCTTATCAGATGGGAGATCAATATGGGTACAGCAAAAGAGAAGTCTACTGGAAAGCAACAGGAGAAGGTATTGAAACAGTCCCGACTCCGACAGGGGATGGCGTCAGACGCGGGCAGGGCTTCCGGCTACAGAATATCTCCCAACAGCCTTATGGTAAAGATGATAGGCGCCTTTATCATTCTGATTATTATGATCTTCCTGGTGGGCACAGTTTCCTACTCGGTGGCCAAGAATGTGGTCAGCGAGGAGGTGAAGGTGTCCCTGACGGAGACGGTTTCCGCCAAAGGGAGTTATCTGGAACTGGGTTTGCAGCAGGTGGACAACCAGATGATGGAGATCATCTCCATGGATGAATGCGTGGCGTATTATCTGAACCCGAACCTGAATATTGCATCCCTGACGAATGAACAGACCAAGGCAAAGGGAGAGGTGGAATCCAAGATATGGAGTATGCAGTCCATTTCCGGTTTTGTGTATCAGGTGTACCTGATCAGTGATATCGCCAGCGGGCTGACCACGTCCCCGGCCAATATGAATCGGGGTATATACGAGGAGTTTATCGCTTCCGAGGAGGGGCAGCAGATTGCTGCTTCAGATCAAAAATGGGGCTATCTTGGTGCCCATCCATTCCTGGAACAGGTGGTACATGAGAAAGATAACACGTTTAACAGTTCGGATTATGCGGTCAGCCTATGGCGCAAGGTAAATTTCCAGACCAATATGATCCTGATTGTGGATATTGATAAAGGTACGGTATATGAGGCATTGTCGGAGTTAAACTATGGAGATGGCAGTTATGCCGTTTTCGTGGCACCGGGAGGAAAGGAGACTGTATTCTGCGGCAGTGACACAGGAGCGCCCGCCCAGGGGGAGGTGCCTGTATTCAGTCAGATGGAAGCCTATCAGACAGCCCTCTCGGCAGAGGCAGCGGACGGGTATCTGGAAGTCCGGTTTGAGGGACAGCCCTATGTGTTTGCCTACTCCCGAATCGGCTCCACGGGGGCCATGCTGATTATGCTGGTGCCTACCAGCCAGTTTCTGGGCAGTACCGGCAGCATCCAGGCCATCACCTATCTGATGGTGGCGATCGCGCTGGTGATTGCTATCGTCATGTGTATTTACTTATCCAGGACACTGGGCAAGGGTGTGACAGAGATTACAAGGCCGCTGGATAAGGTGTCACAGGGTGATTTCACTGCAGTGGTGACACTTAAGAGGAAGGATGAGTTCGGGCAGATTGCACGGAGCCTTTCCCATATGATTGCCAGCATGAAGGCGTTGATCAGGGAAGTGCAGGGCGTGGTGCTGATGGTGCAGCAGACCTCCGGGCGGGTGGGAAGCAGCACGCAGCAGCTGATGGAGTCCAGCGATGAGATTCTGGGGGCAATAGAGGAGATTGACAGAGGTGTAAGCCTGCAGGCACAGGATGCGCAGGACTGTGTAGCTTTGATCAATGAGTTGTCCGACCAGATCCGCACCGTGTACGGATACAGCGACGAAATCAGCAGGATTTCGGAGGAGGCCAACATAACCATCACCGACGGCATGGGGGTTATTGAGGATTTGAGTGAAAAATCCAGGGCGACTGCGGATATCACCAGCGCGATCCGGCAGGATATCCTGTCCCTGAATGACCAGACCCGGTCTATAGGCAATTTTGCCGGAGTGATTGACGAGATTGCGTCTCAGACCAATCTGTTGTCCCTGAATGCATCCATTGAGGCAGCAAGAGCCGGGGATGCCGGAAGGGGGTTTGCCGTGGTGGCCGAGGAAATCCGTAAGCTGGCGGACCAGTCCCTGAGCGCCGCACAGCAGATCGGCGGTATTGTGCAGCAAATTCAGGATCAGACGGGGCAGATGGTGGACGCAGTCCATCAGGCCGGAGATATTGTCACCTCTCAAAACAACTCTCTGGAAAAAACCCAGGAAGCCTTCCATAAGGTAAACGAGCGAGTGAGAATGATGGCAGAGAATCTGTCCCGGATGACGGCAGGTATGGCGCAGATAGAAGAGTCCAAGAGGGGCGCTGTGGGTGCTATCACAAACATTTCCGCAGTATCGGAGCAGACCAGCGCCAATTCCGTACAGGTGGACGGCATCGCCAAACGCCAGAAGGAGTATGTGGACGAATTGAAGGCCACGGTGGAACAGCTGGAGGAGAAGGCAAGGCAGATGGAGCAGGCCGTGAGCCAGTTGAAGGTGGAGTAAGAGGGAAGCCTGATATTGGCAAAGAGGCAACATCCTAACGGACGTAATATTTTCCAATTCCTGTACGTTACATATTGCATAGCGGGACAAGCTGTGCCGTGCCGTAAGGAAAAGAGGATCATCCGTGAGTATAAATGGGAGACAGGTTAAATTTATACTTCTGGTATAATGACAAATTTGCCAAAATGTGTTATAGTAGACGCAGAATAGATATTATCCTAACGAGCGCCAGGCTTTTCCAATTCCTGTACGCCCCATGCCGCTTAGTCGGGCAGCATATGACGTGCCGGAAGGAAAATCTAATCGCTCGTGAGTATAGAAATAAGATGGTCCTTACGCGGGCCGGTCAGAAAGGAAATAGCCATGTTAAGCATATGTTTCATCCCAGGAATTGAGAATAAAACAAGTCTTAAAGCGCTGAAAAGATATCAGAGCTTTCATTTGTCATGCTTTTACAGGATGGGGCGAGTGCAGAAACGGATGCAGAGGCTGGCCGGGTGAGGATTTCGGAGGGAGCCGGAATAGATGCATGTATGTGATAACCGCTTATCTTGTAGGAGATAGGCGGTTTTTTTAGTAGTGGAATATGCGGTACACTATATAAATGGCTTTTATGGTAAATGACATAAGAAATTTCAGCTTTCGGTTCTTGCAAAAGCCATATATGAAAGTGTTTGCAAGACCGAAAGCGGTATTTCTAATGTTGTTGACTATAATTCCTGCCAGTCAACATACACAGCCGGCCATGCCGTTTATCGGGTTTGTGTGCAAGATTTAATCACGGGATATATAAATTGCCTGCAAGGAAAAGTCAAGAGGAAATTTGAACGGCATGTCCCCGGAAAGCACACGGAGGGATAGCTGGACGCTTAAGGCGTCTGGTTATCCATCATCGGCTTGTGTGCTTTCCGGAGACATGGGGAACTTAAACAGGAGGTGTGAAATGAGACAGATACCGGCCATCGACATGGTGGCAACAGGACAAAACATCACAAGGCTGCGGGATGCCATGGGGCTGACAGTCAGGGATTTACAGGAGATCTTTGGTTTTGCCACACCCCAGGCTATCTACAAGTGGCAGCACGGCACGGCATTACCCACAGTGGATAATCTGCTGGTGCTGGCGGCAGTGTTTGATGTCCATATAGAGGATATCCTGGCAGTGCGCCAGGTACAGGCGGCAGCCAGCGCTTAAAGCAGTGCGCGCCGTCAGTCTTATTTTGCTGCCGGGACTGTTCTGTCAGTTTTCCCTCGACCTGGCTGTGATAATCCAGGGAGCGGGATCGGTTTTGAAGGTGTTACTGCTGCTCAGCTTGGAAACGGACACCTGGATTGTGTCCACGTCGTTCAGGCCCAGAGTATTCAGCATGGCAGGCAGGCTGGCGGCAGTTTTAAAATCCAAAGTGTATATCACCACATTTATGTTGGGGTTGATGCCTGTCAAATATGCCAACTCCTGGTCAGTGCTGGCGGAGGCCACCAGGAACACCAGGGAGGGGACAGGGCAGTCCTTCATGCTCTCGGCGTCCACATGGTCAATGATCCTTACATTGTGCAGATCAAAATGGGCCACATTGTCTTCCAGAGTGGCCCGATCAGTCTGGCTGTATTCCACGGCGGTGACGGAACCCTCCGCAGCAATCAGCGCCGCCTCTATGGCGATGCTCTCGCCGCCTATCACCATCAGGTCATCCTGGGGGTCTACAGCCATCTTGTTCAGGATGATGGCCCGGATCTCGCTGCCCACATACTGAATGGAACCCCGCTGCAGCAGTTCGTTGCTCAAGCCGATTTTGGCGGTGTTGCGGGCATTGGGATTGAAGATCAGCATCCCGGCGGAGGCATTGATGCCCCGGTCGATCATGTCCTTGACCTGTCGGTGCAGGATCTGGCCGCTGGGATCGGAACCTTCATTATACCAGACTTCGCATTCTCCCAGGCCCGCATTCCACAGCCGGTAAAAAATATCGTTGATACCGGCATTGGTAAACACCAGCGTGGTCTTGTGCGCCTCCACGGTGGGAATCACGTTCTTATTTTTCCTGGTAATGTCGATGATCTTCACATGCTCCAGGTCAATTGTGGTGTTCTGGGAATAATATTGCAGCCAGGACAGGATCACATCGTTGGTAAAAATCTGTTTTTCCATAGGTAGGCCCCCTTTTGGTTGGTAATTATTCTTTCTGTTTTACCGATTTACGGTATTCTTCCGCAATATATAAAGGATTGTTATTCCAGTTCGATCGTCCCGGGCGGTTTGCTGGTCAAGTCATAAAATACCCTGTTCACACCCTTGACTTCATTGATAATTCGGCTCATGATCTTCTGCAGTACCTGGAAGGGTATCTCTGCCGCCTCTGCCGTCATAAAATCCACGGTTTTCACGGCACGCAGTGCAACGGCATAATCGTAAGTCCTCTCGTCACCCATGACACCCACACTTCTCATGTTCGTCAAAGCGGCGAAATACTGGTTTATCTCCCGGTCCAGGCCCGCAAGGGCAATTTCTTCCCGGTAGATGGCGTCGGCATCCTGTACGATTTTTACCTTTTCCGCAGTGACTTCTCCCACAATGCGGACGCCCAGGCCGGGGCCGGGGAAGGGCTGCCGGAACACCAGATTTTCCGGAATACCCAGTTCCAGGCCCACTCTGCGCACCTCATCCTTAAACAGGCTGCGCAGGGGTTCGATAATATCTTTGAAATCCAGATAGCCAGGCAGGCCGCCTACATTGTGGTGGGATTTGATCACGGCGCTCTCGCCACCCAGGCCGCTTTCCACCACATCGGGGTAGATTGTCCCCTGGGCCAGGAAATCCACTGCGCCGATCTTTTTGGCCTCCTCCTCGAATACGCGAATGAATTCTTCGCCGATAATTTTCCGTTTTTGCTCCGGCTCCGTTTTGCCTGCCAGTTTACCATAGTAGCGTTCCCGGGCATTGACACGGACAAAATTCAGGTCGAACTGTCCGTCCTCGCCGAAGATGGCCTCCACCTCGTCGCCTTCGTTTTTTCTCAGCAGACCGTGATCCACGAATACGCAGGTCAGCTGCCGGCCAACGGCTCTGGATAGCAGGCCCGCCGCCACGGAGGAGTCCACGCCGCCGGAGAGCGCCAGTAGCACCCTGCCGTCTCCGACCTTTTCCCGGATCATGTGTATGGATTCCTCCACAAAGGAGTCCATACTCCAGTCACCACAGCAGCCACAGATGCCTCTCACGAAATTATACAGCATTTTGGAGCCTTCCACAGTGTGCAGCACCTCCGGGTGGAACTGGATTGCATATAGTTTTTGGTCTGCGCACTCCGCCGCTGCCACAGGGCAGTTGGCGGTGGTGGCGATGGCCCTGAAGCCGGGAGCCATCCGGGCTATGTAGTCATTATGGCTCATCCAACAGATAGTATCGGCCGGCACGCCTGCAAACAGGGGAGAGGTATTGTCCACATGGACCTCGGTTTTGCCATACTCTTTTAACGCTGCCCGTTCCACATGCCCGCCCAGCACCCGGGACATTAACTGTGCGCCATAACACAGGCCCAGCACGGGGATGCCCAGCCGGAACAGCTCCGGCGAACAGGAGGCGGCATTCTCCTCATAGCAGCTGTTGGGACCTCCTGTGAGGATGATCCCCCTGGGCTTCAGGGCTCTGATTTTTTCCAGATCCGTCTTATAGGAATAGATCTCGCAATATACGCTGCATTCCCTGACACGCCTTGCCACCAGCTGGTTGTATTGGCCGCCGAAGTCGATAACAATTACCAGTTCCTTGTTCATGCTTGTCCTCCTTATTATACGCACAGCCGATTAGATTTTCCTTCCGGCACGGCACATATTGCCCGGGTATGCAATATGTGCCGTGCCGGAATCGGAAAAGCCTGGTGGCCGTCAGCATAGTGTTCTGCATGCTCCCTTCCATCACACAGGCCGAATATCCGGCTGTATGAGGCATTAGGACATTTATCAGTGCGCTGTAGGGGAGCATGCTGTTTTTGTCCTTTCCGAAATATATATCATTATACTTTTATCCCCCTGCAAAGTCAAAGGAAATCGCATATATTTTGCGGCGGAAAATATGTGACGCAAAAACCACCACAGATCTTTCTGCAGTGGTTTGGCTATGCGATATGTGACTTGCGAAATAGGGTTCATCCCACATGCTGCTGCATGTATTTCTCTTTGGTTGCCAACCCGCCCCGGATATGGCGCTCCGATTTGTTCACGTCCAGTACTTTCCGGGCCTCCTTTGCCAAGGTGGGGTTAATCTGCATGAGCCGGTCAGTCACGTCCTTATGTAC